>QNFX01000065.1 GCA_003650125.1 Campylobacterota bacterium | reverse complement strand
ATTTCACCTGGAGTTGGCATAGGTTTAGGAACTACTGGACTTCAAGGACTTTCAACGGAAATGGGAAGTCAAATTCAAAACCAGGAAGGCCTATTTAAAACTATTGTAGGGGTAATTGTAGATGCAGTTCCTAGTAACCCAATACAATCTATGGCATCTGGAACCATTCTTCAGGTTATTGTATTTGCGATTCTTTTCGGAATAATTGCTTTATACAACCCCTCTGTTTCAGAACCCTTTACCAAGGTTACAAGAAGTGTAGAAAAAATGTCTCTCGCTTTAACTCACCTAATAATGAAAATTGCACCTCTTGGAATTTTTGTCTTGATGTTAGATGTAATGGCAAAAAGTGGAGGAGATGCAATTTCATCTCTTGGTAAATATATGGGAACAGTCTTAGTTGGACTTCTATGCCATGCAGTTTTCTTAATGTTTTTGGCATCAACCAGGTTAAAAAAGTCTCCACTCTTTATTTTTAATGGCCTAAAGAGTGCCTTAATGACTGCCTTTTCCACATCCTCTTCGGCCGCCACCCTGCCCATCTCCATGGCGAATACGGAAGAAAATCTTGGCCTAAAAAAGGAAACTGTTGAGTTTGTTTTACCTCTTGGAGCTACTATAAACATGGATGGAACCGCCCTTTATGAATCTGTCGCTGCCATATTTATTGCTCAGGCCTATGGAATAGATCTATCTATTGGACAACAAATAATTATCTTCTTAACGGCCTCCCTCGCGGCAGTTGGCGCTGCTGCAATCCCTGGAGCTGGACTCATAACTATGAGTATTGTTCTTCAAGCGGTGGGACTACCTATTGAGGGAATAGGGCTTATCCTAGCGGTAGATCGAATTTTAGATATGTTTAGGACCACTGTAAATGTTTTCGGCGATTGCGTTGGAAGTATTGTAGTGGATTCTACGCTTAAACGTTAGCTATGCCTGCACAGTTACCTTAAAATCTTGAAATTAGCTCAATATCATCCATTATCTTTAGAACTGGATAAATAAGGCCCTCTTCCGTATTCTTCGGAACTATTGAATCAAATTTATTCCAAAACAAAAGTGAGTCAGAGGCCTCTGGTTCTAGAAGTTGAAAGGCCAATCGTCCTAGATCCTGATCGGTAGGGATTAAAAAATATCCTTTTCCAATTGTTAGATTTACTTTTTCTTCAACAAGACTATCAACGACCACTGCTGCTGGATGATTATAGATTTTTTTATGGTGGAATTTCTCCACTAAATATCTTATTGCTGATACCGTCTTTTCTTTCTTTAATTCAATCATTTTAATATTTTGCGCCTTTAAAACATCTAGGGCAATTTCATTGTCTTGATGTATAAGATAAAAACTTGGAATATCTCTTTTTAACGTTGCCACACTTTTCATTTTTACTTTTCCATTTTTGACTGAATTAATTATACGATCAATATAAGAAATTTCTTTTCCTTTCTTATTTCTTGAAGGTGCGATTAAGTACTTATAAGTTTCATCATTAAACTTGTATTTCATTCTAACCGCGGCCTGTGGCTTCAGATCCTTAAGTATTCTGGTCTCTTTTTTTGCATTAGCAATAATTTTCTTAATTTTAAAAACATTATCAGCAACGCTGTTAAAAACTGCATGAAGAGACTCTAAGGCACTTTCATAACCTAACTTTTTGTCCTGCCAGTTAGCAGATTCAAGAAGGATTGTCATAATATTAGATAAACCTCCAAAGTTTCGACCAATTCTTGTGAAATGACCTCCAACTTTCCAGTATTTATTCTTTTTATCGGCCCTTTGATAGAAAAATGATTTATGTCCATTAGACTTTAATTTTTCATCTATTTTTTTGAAAATTACGTCTTCAGTAAAAATTCTTATTTGCGGATTTACCTCTATGTGGGAAGCGGCCATATATAAAACATTATAAGGATAGGCACCACCATTATGTCCATCAATCCATAGATGAGGATTCCATTTTTGCAATATATTTTGAACAAAGGATTTAAGCTCTGGTTCTTCTAACTTCATATAATCTCGGTTCATATCAACACCATGAGCATTTCTTCTAGTTGCCTCAGGTTTGGCCATAAAACCATCAGGGTTAAGACTTGGCGTAAAGATAAAATAAACATCCTTTAAAAGAGCGTTCATATCCGTACCAGGAGTCACAACTTGGGCCATAAAGGTTAAAACAGCTTCCCTATAAGTTCTTTCATCACCATGAATATTAGCGTCTATAACGGCAATCAATTTTCCCTGTTTTTTTGCTTCTTCTGGAGTGAGAACTTCATCTCCTACCAGTGCATATTGAAGTTTGATTCCATTAATGGACTCCCCAAAAGTTCCTAGTTTGAAATTTTTCGGATAGGCCTTTTCTAGTGCTTTCATATAAGATACCAACCCATCATTACTGGTATACTTAGTAAAAGCATTTGCTTGATGTTCTGTAAGAGGTATCAAGTTGCCAAAGGCAAAAGTAGAAAAGAGTAGTCCCCACGTGAAAATTAGATTTTTCATTCAACTATCCTATTTAGTTTTAGTTATATACCTCTTTAATATGCAAGATATTAACCAAAAGCAGACTGAAATATCAGGAAGTTGAAATTTAAAATTGACTAAAATCTAGTCGATTGTCAAAAGTTTAATCATCTCACGGACCTGGTGAAATAGTTTTTCATCTTTTCGTAGCAAGTCTTAAAAACTCTGCTGCATTCTCTTTGCCAAAATTAGTTGGCGTTAAAATAATAACTTTGTTTATTAAATTTTTTAGAAATAAATTTTCCGGCCTAAAATAGAGTGGATAAATAAGGTTAAAATCAATATCTTTACTAAGAGAGTTATAGGCCAGGGCCTCAATGGCATGGGCCTTAGCTTCCAGATCGTTTGATTTTAGATGAGAGATGTAATCTCTCTCGGCCATAAAACTTAAAATCAGGATTCGTGGTAGCTTTCTCAAGTTCTTTTAAAAAATAACTAACCCGTTTTTTCATTAACTCATAGTTTTTTTGTATTAGAAGTTCTCTTTTACCCTCTAGCACCTTAAACACTTTATCTTTTTTAGAAATGATTAAGCTTGAGTATTTTAAAAAAATATTTCTTATATCTTTTGGATTTATTAAAATGGATTTGAATTTATTTTTTAATAAACCTCTAAAGGCCTGGTTATGGGCAAATCGTTCCGCCTTAAAACCACTTCGATAAGGTTGGTAAAATTTTGTTTTTCTTGAACTCAAGGAATCTTTATAGTCTAGGACAAAAGCACTTTTATCAAAATCGTAAGGAATGAGAGTATCTTTTTTTCTTTTTACTAAGATTGTATTTAGCAAGGGATCCCAATCAAGATTATTAAAGAGAGAGTTTACGAGAGCTACATAGATAAAATTGTCCAAGTTTAAATTTTGGTAAGTAATAAAATGTAATTTTCAAAGCTTATTGGCGATTAACTGATTCATGGAGATATTTTCAAACTGCGACTCTAATGCCAGCTCTCGGTGTTTTTCAGGACTAAGCCGAAGACTTATTTTGCCACTATATTTACCAGTAGATAAAGGACTGGGAAGTTCTTCCCCACATTTATTCATATCTTCTAAGGACTCAATGACCACATTTTCTACTTCCTCTAAGGCCTTATAACGATCCTCCCCCAGTCCTGAAAGAGATGCAAACTCCGCACAGGTCGCTACAAAGCACTTATCGTCTTCACTATAAAACACTTTGTAGGCATAAAGATCCGCTAGGTGTTTTAATTCCTTTTTACTTTTTTTCTTTGCTTTTTTAGCGCTCACTTTCTTCTCCCATTTTTTTTAATTTTTCCAAGGCCTTTATCACCTGCTTCACTTGATAGGGCTTGGCATCTTTTGAATATTAATTCGGGGATCTCCATGCCAAGGGGTTTTATAGATTTTGTGACTTGATCCCTTTTTACTCGTCGCAAATTTTCTCAAGTTCCTTGAATCTTAGGCCTCCACTTTGTGATAATTTTTCAATTGCTAGTTTAAACCGATCTTTGGAGGCCATATGAAATGATAGCATATATGATATCAAAGTACAGTGCTATTATATGTAATAGCATGATTTTTAAACTCCTAGCAGTTTAGGACAAATCATCCCAAATTTCCATGCAGTGGGTATAAAAAGGCAAAAAAAAGAGAGGCCCGCGGACCTCCCAAATTTTATAAGATATTTGAATTTAAATGAGTTTATTAAAACCTGGCGCTTCTTTCAAAATGAGAAACTGCTCGGGGAAGATAAATACTACTGCCATCTTCAAATTTAAAGTTTCTAATGCCATTTTCAAGTAGATCCTTGGCATCAAAATATTCTTCCATATTTTCTAGCTCAGACTCAATAACTGGCATTCCACCACCTGAACCATCTCCGCCAATTATAAAATCATCATAAACCAAGCGATCCGAGGTATGCCCTCCCCCACCTTCAGTTAAATCTCCAGCATAAGAGTTAAGCGATATTAAAAGAATAATTAGTATTAGCTTTTTCATGACTGTACCTCCGCCTCAAGAGACCCATCCAGGGAATCAAACCATAACCTCTCAGCAAAGTTAATGATTGTATAAGGAATACCGTTTGTAGTTTTTCCCGCTTCCATCTTCTCATAACACCTTTTAAAGAATTTTTTAGTATCAATCGCCAGTTCATTGGCCAGCTCAGGTGAAATACTTTCTGTATAAGCGAATATTGCATTGCACCCCCTGTTAAATTCTTCAGGCTTAAGCATTTCTTCCATAACCTGTGGAAGATAAATCATGGAGGTTTCTAAATCAATAGTAATATTTTTAATTGTTCGGTGAAAGCGACCCTGCTCATTTCTTGCGATAATTTCTTTACGGACCAAATCTTTAATTTTAGATGAAGCTATTGATCCATGGGCATTGATTAGCTCTTGAGTAACATCGGCCTTGGGAAAGCCAGATTTTTTAATAGCTATATTTCCAATTACATTTATTAACTCTTCTTCAGTAGCTCCTCTTTCCGTGCCACAAATAGAGAATAGTAAGAATGAATAAAAGTCTGTAATCGCTTGTGTGGGAGATTCTGAATCTAGAATTTCTATATTATAAGAGGATGATATTGGACAAGAATCTTTTAAAATAAAGTCTTCAATAGTACCGCCATAATAGTTAGCAATATCTTTTCGTTTATTTAACCCGGCAATCTTCGCCAAAACCCTAAGAACCCTATCCACATCAGGATAACTGGTATTACTCTTAGTCGACCATCGCCACAAGGTAACTTTGGAAACTCCCGTTTCATCTGCCAGCTTTTGCAGGTTATCCTTATAAGGACTTAAGATCTTGGAAAGTTCCGTGTATAATTCCTCAATAGGATTCACGTTTAACTCCTTCAGTTTTTTATATATCAAGTCATATAAGAATATGGGATCTGCATCAAGGACAATCCCCATTTCGTGTGAAATATTCAGGGGTAATTTAGAGTCAATACCTATAAATTTAAGCGTTTAACATGAAATGGAAGTCTTTTTAGTTACTCGTTTCGTGTGAAATGCCAACGTATTTGTCCTTGATTTTTTCAACTCAAAACCCCCTACTGAGCTAAATTTATTTCAGGGGCATGGATTTTATGGGCCTTTGAAGGGGAAAACGATGGGTTAAAATTACTCACCAAAATAAGATTACCAAATGTCTTTGAATAACTCCTTAACAGACCATATAGTTGATCATAGGAAATTCTCCCCAAATCAGATGGAATCTCTTTTCCCTGCTTTTTAAGCGAGTCATAAAGATCCTCTTTAAGTTCATCACGCTCAAGGATCGGAAATTTAAGCTCTTTTTGCAGCTTTAACGCCAAGGTGCTTTTGCCACTACCAGGATGGCCAGTTATTAAAATGAGGTTATTTTTAAAATGATTTTTCATAATATTTTTTCTCGTTTTATTACTTAAACAGTCTGCTGTCTACCATACAATGTCCTGGGTTTAAGTCCTAGAGAACAGTTTTTACTTTAAATCTAACCCTGAAACTAATCACTGATCCTGACCCTGTCATCATTATCGCAATTCACGATATTTGCTTGACAATACCGACCCCATTTTATAATGTGCAATAATGAAAATAGTCGGCGCGGACAAGCTGGACAAATTTAAAAAAAAACACCCTTCATCGAGAGTCCCCCTTGATCGCTGGGTAATGGTGGTTAAAGCAGCAAAGTGGAATAAATACGGCGATATTAAGCTAACCTTTAACTCCGTCGATAAAGTGGGAGATATCTTTGTCTTTAATATCAAGGGAAATGACTTCCGCTTAATCGCCGAGGTTATCTTTCAGGGAAATCTGGTTATAATTAAAAATATATGGGATCACAAAACCTACGACAAAAAACAGCTAAAATAGCGAGCAAATTATGATTGACCAAAAAATTAAAAAAGAAATTAAAAAGAAACTAGGACTTAAAAAAACTACCTCTGTTGGGGAGCTTCGCGCCCTCTTCCCTATTGGCATTATCACTTCCAAAGCATCTTACCAGCGTTCCAAAATGTTTTTGGAAGACTTAGTGGCATCGGCCTTACCCGAAACTGCCGGGGCAGAAAAAAAAGAATTATTGAACTATGTTGAAGTCCTGGGAGGGCTGATCGATGATTATGAAACTAAAGAATTTCCCGTAAAAACGGGGGCACCAAAAGACATTTTAAAATTTTTAATGGAGCAAAACGACCTTAAACAAATTGATCTGCTTAAAGAATTTGGCTCCCAATCCCTGGTCTCCGACGCCCTTTCAGGAAAAAAGGAAATCAGCATCAAACAGGCACAAAAACTGGGCAAAAAATTCAAACTCGATCCAGTGATTTTTTTAAATATAAAATAACCGGAAATCCCATGACCCACCCAAAACTAGACCACCTCACCTTTAACGTTAAAAACTACGAGCAGTCCAAGGCCTTCTACGGCAAATATTTTAATCTAATGGAAAAAGAAACTGGCGAAACCGAGGGTCGCCCATGGGGTATCCTGGGAGATCAAAACAGTTTTTTTGTCTGCCTCTACGAAACGGATGATCCGGGCCTTACAGCAAATATTGAAAACTCCCCCTTTAAACACTTTGGCGTATACGTTGAGAATTTTGACGAATTTGTAGAGCGAGCAAAATTGGATCAAATTGAATACCTCTTTGACGGGGTTTTTAAATACCCCAAATCCAGATCTTTTTATATTAAAGACCCCAACGGTTATACTATTGAGGTGACTGATTCATTTGGGGGAGGACTGTGAGCAACCAGGATGAGGGTCAGGATCAGTAAAAGAAACTCCATTTTGGTAAACTTTATTCCATTCCTGAGGGTTGCGAATTGTTACCACTCGATTCTTTATTTCAGCAATACCAATAACTTTTAAATTAAGAAAGAAACGAGAAGCGCCCATTTTATTGGGCATTTCTTTTTAATGATTTTTTCATAGCCTTTAGATATTTTTCATAGTGTTTAAAGCCATGTTCTTTAATATAAGACTCTACCCATTTAACAGTTCTTAGTTGTATCTCTCTAGGAGCACCGTTAAATATCATCGTCGTGAAACTAACACTGACCTGATTACCCATAGCAAATTGAACAAGATTCAAATAATATGGTAGCAATTCGCCAATTTCAATTTTATTACCTGTGTCCCAAGCTTCCTTAAATGCCTCGTCAGACTCTACACAATTAATTAATTGGAAATTTTCAAAAATATCAAAATTTCTCCTTCTGTATTTTTCAACAACCTTACCAAATTCATGCCCTGAAAACTTTAAAGTATCGCATACTTCTTTTGAAATTTTCTTAACATAACTATAAGACCATCCACCGGCCTTAATGATTTTATCTAAATCACGATTTAATTTTTCAGCATTGCCTATGTCATTATTAGAACTTGGAGCTCTGAGCATATCTCCACTAGAGGCCGGATTTCTATTCGAAAAATCGCAACTAATCAAAAGCACTAGAATCATTAAAAACGATAAGAATTTCATATTCTTTTCCATTGATTAATTTTATCATGTTTTTAAGAGGCGGCATATCAAACAAAAGTATTTCCCAACAAGAGTTATTTAGAGAATAAATAAGGTTTAGTTATTTCTAAAATACCGGATGATTTATAATCTTATTTATCCTTTACTCTGTCATATTGATTCTAATTTTTGTATTTAGGGCCTATAACAATATTTTTTCAAATTCCTTTTAAAGAATAGGACAAATTAGGCACCTATTTTCATATTCATAAAGAATCAATAACGGGAATTATAGGTAATAAATCGATTTTTGTTTATATCTATAAATCGAAACTCACCCAAATTCATGTTCGAAAGGTGGCCCTTCTAAGGTAAACTTGGCACCACGACTAAGTACTGAAAAGGTTAGTAACTATTATCCACCAATTCTTAAATTTTAATTATTAGCTATAATGGATAATTATAGACCCGTGATGTAAACGTCCTAAGCGGGAGGCGTCCCCCTTCCATACGAAAGTTTTCATTTTCAATTAAGAAAGAATTACATATAAAGCAAGCGTTGCTATGCATTACTTGCTTTATCGTGTAAATAAATAATACAAACAGAATTCTTTGCTGAAGATGAGAAGTATGAAGAGCTATACGAAATAATAATAGAAGACTTATATTAATATATATATAGGTCGTACTTAACATATAAAACTAATGATAATTTCTTTAAGGAGAAAAAATGAAAAAAATAACTTTAATTTTAATTTTACTAACATCATTTAATGTTTACTCTAAAACAAAAGTTTGTTTTACCGAGGGGTTCATTAATTATGAGGTAGGTTGTATACAAAATATGGAGTCAAGATGTCATAAGACAAAGGATTCTGCTGGAGTTAAATCTTACTATTGTGAGTTAGATATAATTGAAGAAGGCGAGCTATACTGTCACACAAAAAAGTATTCAAAAACGATTGAACTTTGTGCTTTTTATCCTCTTGATGAAGAAGAAGGTTTAGATTATCTTTGTACTAACACGTCTAAGAATGTTATTGAATGTAGTGGTATGTAGAGAAATTTTC
This sequence comes from Campylobacterota bacterium, assembly GCA_003650125.1. Classification (GTDB taxonomy): domain Bacteria; phylum Bdellovibrionota; class Bacteriovoracia; order Bacteriovoracales; family Bacteriovoracaceae; genus SMWT01. Next base: position 3,553 of record QNFX01000065.1, on the reverse strand, counting down.
TATTCTTTTTGACCTAGTTTTTGATTACGCACTCGAAAGAGGTATTCGTTTCCATAACTTCACTGCACGTAGCATGAATTCTTATGAATCTAGAACGTGGTAATTTAAATTTCGTACATCAATTATTATATATCTTTTCCATAACCTAAAATCTACGAGAGCACCTTGTTTTCGTAGATAGCTTTCTTTAATCCGCTGTTACCCTAAATCTTTTCTGGGGCCTAAAAAGTGCCAGTAGACTTATCCCATTATCACTAGCTCTGGACCTCCCCACCAAAAGTGGATATTTTTCTAAGTATGGTTTAACTACACTTAGGAGAAAAAATGACAAGAAAAAGACGTACCTATTACTGCTGAATTTAAAGAAGAGGCAGTCAAATTGATTAACGAAATTGGAACTTCAAAGGCAGCTCGTGATTTGGGTGTAGATCCTCATTGCCTAAGAAGCTGGAAAAAGAAGGCCGAATCTAAGCCTAGCTTTGACTCTGAAGTTGATTGGAAGAAAGAGGCCAAGCGCCTTCAAAAAGAAAATCAATATCTTAAAACAATAAATGACGTTCTAAAAAAAAGTACCGCAATTTTTTCTCAGGACGGATTCCCCCCTTTCAAGTAATTAAATATATGGCCCTCAATGTTCCAATACAGTTTCTGTGCAGTTACTTCAATGTAAGTCGAAGTGGATACTATGCTTGGTTGAGTCGACCTAAATCTTTGAAGGCTAAAGCACTAAAGGTTAACACAAAACTTGTTAAAGATACGTTTAAGGCCTCCAGAGAGAGATATGGATCACCAAGAGTTTATCAGGAACTAAAAAAGTTTAATCACTCTATATGTGAAAACACGGTTGCAAAAATTATGAAAAATGAAGGTCTTATTGAAGGATAGGACAAATTAGACGTTTATTTTCTTAAATCCAAAGAACAAATAATAAGGATTATAGCTAATAAATCGATTTCTGCTTATATTTATAAATCGAAACTCTCCCAAATTCACGTTTGGGAGGTGGGTCTTCTAAGATAAAAACCCTAGAGACCTATCAGCAGGGCCCTTTTTATCCTCTTCCCTGGTATTTTTACGGCCCTGGGTAGATTTCCAAAAAAATTCTTTATTTAATTTTCCCTTTACGCTATAAGTCTAAAAAACTAACCAGAGTTTATAACGCTATGAGAAACTTAAGTATCTTTTTCATTATAGTAGGGGTCGTTTTCTTAACGATATACCTACCAACTTCAAAGAAAGGCCCCCACGGTATAGTTCCAGTGGTTACTGAGGAAATTAAATACTGGGAAAGCTTATCTGAAGAAGAAAAAAAAGAGCTGTACCTTTCAAAAGAAGAAAAGGGTTTAAGGAAATACTTTCTAGATGAAGTCTAAAATAATTTTACCAGGAACTTTAATTATCTTCTTAGCTTGGTTAGGGCCATCAATTGGCCTTGGCCGTTGGAATTTTTATACCGACAAAGTTAGCTTTCTCACAAACAAGCTTTGGATTAGATGTATGGATGACCAGAAAAACTGGAATTCCTGGATGGACCCATTTGACCACTTACAAAAAAGCTATTTCAGCACTATTGCCAATGGAAAAGGAAAGCTTATAGGAACTTATTTGGGGCTATATGAAATTCTGCTCGATGAATACAAGGCATTGGTAAAAGAATGTGAAAAATCAGGGTCATGTGATCCAATGGAGAAAGTCTTAACTACCGTTGAACATGGAAAGGTCAAAAAACTAGTATCGGATATTTGTCTATCGAAGTATCAAAAATCTGAACAAATCCAATTTAAACTAATGACGTTTTGGCCAAAGAAATATTCAGAAAGAAAACTGGATAAAAGATGGGGAAGAGTGCAAGAAATTAGCTTTCCTCCAGAACTTGTGACAAAAAACTCTGCCCTAACTTCTAAAGAGAAATAAAATGAAAAACTTCTGGGACAATTTTTTAACTAAAGAACAGGGCCTAAATACCATAAGGTTATTCCAATTAGCTTTCCTAGGTTGGCTATTTTTTCATTCCGTTGCCATGCTTCCCTATGGAGACCAGATTTGGGGTCCTAATGGTTATCCCTTGGTAGATTTTAATTTTACCGATATTAGGGCGCTAGGAACTCTTCTCTCATTTCCGCAAATTACCCCATTCTATCAATGGTTCGTCGGTGCCCACCTGATCTGTATTGTACTAGCAATGTTTTCAGTCCTACCTAGGACAATGTATCTGCTCCTATTTTTACTCACGATAAATTTAAACACCAGGGCCCTCGGGACTACTAGTGGGGGAACAACTCTTTCAGAATTACTTCTCCTTTATATGATTTTTGTAAATACCACAGGAAAAGAACTGAAATCATCTCAATTAAAGACCGCGCTTCATAACCTCTTTTTCTGGATAATGAGGTTACAAATCGTTTTCATCTACGCTTCGGCCATACTCTCTAAAACCCAACACGCTCTTTGGATGGAAGGCCTGGCAACCTATTATATTTTCCAAAGTGGACAGTCTTCCCAGCCTTGGGCCGGCCCAATTGCTGTTAGCTATCCCATAATTCCAATTTTTGGAAATTATCTAACGATTGCCTTCCAATTCCTCTTTCCCTTACTCGTTTGGGTTAAAAAGTTTAAACCTTATATAATTTTAGTGGGTATGGTACTTCACCTTATGATGTCTTTTGTTATGGGACTATTCTTCTTTGGGATATTGATGTCTCTTGTTTATATCCTCTTTTACGAGGAGTCCTTCTCTAAATCTATTTTGGAATTCCCTAAAAAACTATTTAGAGGAAATATAATCGCTAATGGATAAGAAAATAGTCTTTTTTGATAGCGATTGCCTGGTTTGTAATAAAACCGTTCAGTTTATCCTGGAAAAGGACAAAAAAACTTCCCTATTCATGGCACCCATTGGGGGAAACACTTATCAGGAATTGAATCTAGATAGAAAGCTAGGAGATATCGACTCCATCCTCTTTTACCAAAATGGAGACATTTTTATCTATTCTCGGGCCATGCTCAATATCGGAAAAGAGCTGGGTGGATTCTATAAGATATTATCGCTAATCCTATCCCTAATCCCCCGTGGATTTAGTGATTTCTGCTATCGATTATTTGCAAAATATAGAATTAGATTATTTGGCCGCCCAGAACATTGCGCTTTTCTTTCTGAAACTCAAAAAAAAATGATCCTAGATTAGTCTTGCAACTTTTTTTAAAAAAATCGGAACTCGTTTAGACTTCAGATAATTTTTCGAAAAAAGCTTTGAGATTTCGGCTACAAGATTGTTAATTTTGAGAGTAATAGTAAAGAGAGGCTTCATCTCTCAATAGCATCATATGATACTATCAAAATCAAGAAGAAGGCAGATCAGACACCAGTTTATATATTTAAAAAAATTTAGTGGTGCTAGGCAGAGTCGAACTACCGATCCTTCTGGATATGAGTCTACCGCTCTAACCAACTGAGCTTTAACACCATTCGAAAAGGATAGGACAAATTAGGCACTTATTTTCACAAATCCAAAGAACACATAATAAGGATTATAGGTAATATTTTGTTTTTTTT
>QNFX01000064.1 GCA_003650125.1 Campylobacterota bacterium | reverse complement strand
ATCATTATCGCCGGCAGGGCCGGTAGTGGTAAAACCTCATTTCTCGCCACTTTAATGGGAGATATACCTAAAGATCATCATATCGTAGTACTAGAAGATACTCATGAGATCCCTAAACTCTCCAAGAATTTTTCATTTTTTTTAGGTCAGGAGGGACAATCTAAAAAATCGCTTAAAGATTATTACTCTCTTAGTTTAAGGCTCAGACCTGATCGTATAATCTTAGGAGAAATGAGATCATATGAGATTATTCCCTTAATATTATCTCTAAACACCGGGCATCGAGGGGTCTTAAGTACCATTCATTCCGATTGTGCGAAAGAATCTTTAATTAAGATGGCGCTGCTTTTTAATCTATACGCCGAAAACCCTGGATTTAGCTTTGAAACATCACTTAAGATAATTTGCAATAATATCGATTATGTAATCTATATGGAAAATCAAAAAATAAAAGAAGTCATTCGAGTTATAGGATCAACAAAAGAAAATGTTCTCTATGAAAACAAGATGTGGTGAAGCTGATTTAGAACTTTTTCTTCAAACCTTGAAGGAAAAGCAAAAGTTAAAAAATTGGCCCCTTCATCAACCTGACTTAGAGAGATCTCATCATCTTGTAGCGTTTTTAGCGCCTTAGATATTAAATCTTTCCCTGTCTTTATCTTAGTCCCTACAATTGTAATCATGGAAACCCTGTTTTCCTGACTTACTTTGCAAAACTCCCGCAAATGATCTCGAAGCTCGGTAGTAAGTCCCTCTTTAGAAGAAAGAATCAGGCAAACTGACTCTCGTGGGTAAAAAATATTTTGCGGGGTAATTTTTTCTTCGGCCAAAATTTTTAAAATATTATCTTTAAAATTCTCACTTGAAATCTCATTATCTATTTTTTCTAAATCAATGCGATAAAACTCTGATCTCAAGCTAATTCCACTAAATTTAGCATCTAAGCTCTCTTTAATGATTCTAGTTCCTTCCTCTGGGTTTTCAGTTGAGCCGATGAAAACATCAATCTCTTTTTCCATTACCGGAGTTAACGCTCGAGGAAATATTACTTTGGCGCCAAACTCACTTAAAGTATTAATGGATTCATAGTCCATTTGTTTTAAAGCATGGGCATTAGGCACAAGTTTTGGGTCAGCAGAGTAAATGCCTGCTACATCTTTATAGATATGAAGACCTGAAACATCTAAAGCTGAGGCCAAAAGGGCAGCTGAGAGATCTGAGCCTTCTCGACCAAGAGTTGTCGTCTCCCCCTTAAGGTCTCTACCAATGAATCCGGGAATTACAACTATTGAGTTTTTACTTAAAAGTGGTCTTAAAATTTCCTCGGCCCGTAGTTTTATTTCTTCGTGAAGTGGCAGAGCACTTCCAAAATTTGAATCCGTTATAATTACATCTCTAGCATCAAAAAAATGTACTTTTTTCTCAGGAAAAGTTTTTTGCAAGTAGGCAGCAAATAAGTTAGCAGAGAGTAATTCTCCAATAGCATAAAGAGAATCCATGGCCTGTGGGCATCTCGTTCCTGTTTGTGAAAATCTCTGGGCATAAGTTTGTGCCTTAAGCACCAACTCATCTACTGGGAAATTAATATCGTGAGCATGAGCAAATTCAAGATGCTTGCTTTTTAGCTTTTTTAAAACTTCCACTACCGCTTTAAAGTCTCTCGCCAGAGATTTCTCCGCCAATTCTTCTAAAAGATTGGTGGTATTAAATGTTGCACTAATGACGATAGCGCGAATATCTGGAGACTGTGCTAAAAGATTACGGCACTTATCCAAACACGCAGGACCTCTCAGTGAGCTTCCTCCAATTTTTGCTAAAACAAAATCTTGCATTACGCCCTTTTTAACTTTTTATAAACAAGTCTTGAAGGCCTAAGCGCCTTATCTCCCAACCTTTTAAGTTTGTCCTCTTCATACTCTGAAAAATTGCCATCAAACCATACTGCTTTAGAATTACCTTCAAAAGCGAGGATATGAGTGGCCACTCGATCAAGAAAATAACGATCATGAGAGATTACGACAGCACAACCGGCATAATCCATAAGACCTTCTTCTAAGGCCCTCAAGGTATTTACATCTAAATCATTAGTTGGTTCATCTAAAAGAAGCACATTTCCTTCTTCTCTTAACATTCTCGCTAAGTGAACTCTATTTCTCTCTCCGCCGGAAAGCTCAGAGACTTTTTTCTTATGCTCATCTCCTTTAAAATTAAATTTGGAAATATAAGAACGAGAGTTAATCTGCTGATCACCCAAAGTGACAAATTCAGTTCCTCCGGTTACTACATCAATGATAGTCGCATTAGGATCTAGATCTCGACCTTGATCAACATAAGATAATTTAACCGTATCCCCAATTTTTAAATCTCCACTATCAGGTTTTTCAAGATTCATCATCATTTTAAAAAGAGTGGTTTTACCAGCACCGTTAGGGCCTATAATTCCTACAATCCCCCCAGGAGGTAATTTAAACGTTAGTTTGTCATAAAGAAGTTTATCACCAAAAGCTTTTTGTAAATTTTCGGCATCAATTACGGTTTTTCCAAGTCTAGGTCCTGGTGGAATATAGATTTCATTAGTCTCTGAATATTTCTCTTTATTATCTATAACCCTTTGTTCATAATTTTTGATACGGGCCTTGGATTTTGCTTGTCTTGCTTTAGGGTTAGAGCGAATCCAATCCAGTTCCTCTTTAAGGGATTTTTGTCTTTTCGATTCAGATTTTTCCTCTTGTGCCAGTCTTTTGGTTTTTTGCTCAAGCCAGTTGGTATAGTTTCCTTCAAAAGGAATACCTTGACCTCTATCTAGTTCTAAAATCCAACCAGCGACATTATCTAAAAAGTAACGATCATGGGTTACAGCAATAATAGTTCCCTTATAATCTTTTAGATGTTTTTCAAGCCATTGAACTGTTTCTGCATCAAGGTGGTTGGTGGGCTCATCAAGCAGTAAAACATCTGGTTCTTTTAAAAGTAGACGACAAAGGGCCACTCTTCTTTTTTCTCCACCAGAGAGAGTGCCACATTTTTGATCGGCCGGTGGACATCTTAAAGAGTCCATCGCAAGGTCTAAACGACTATCTAAATCCCATCCATTACACGCATCAATAAGGTCTTGAAGTTTTGCCTGTCTTGCGAGCAGCTTATCCATGTCATCAGTAGTTTCAAATGAAGCATTTACTTCATCAAATTCTTTTAATAGGTCCACCACTTCCTGAGCACCTTCTTGCACAACTTCTTTAACTGTCATCTCTGGATCAAGCTTTGGTTCTTGTTCGAGATATCCGATGGAGTACCCTTTAGCGAGCGTTGCTTCTCCTAAATGATCATCATCCACTCCGGCCATAATTCTCAGCAAAGTCGACTTTCCCGATCCGTTAAGTCCTAAAACTCCGATCTTTGCCCCTAGAAAATAAGATAGATTGATATCTTTTAGGACATGTTTTTGCTGATAGACCTTTCCCACTCGTGACATGGAATAGATTATTTGTTTGTCGTTTGCCATTAATTTTCCTTATTATTTTGAATTAACCTAAACTACTAAGTTGGGCCTTTCATTTCAATCAAAAATGGCCCTAAGGTTCCCCAAACTAGCATAAAATAGGCCCCAAGATAAAATAAGGCCAAGATCAAAAAACTTAAAACTTTTAAAATCTTATGGAATTTTTGGAACTCCTGGTCATAAATCTCCCATAATTCTTCAATAACCAGCTCAATTAGGGGAAGAATGGGGATTCCCTTTTGCTCCCAGGCCTTAAGAGGTCTGATCATTTTGTGATGGAGTGATTTGAAGGGTTCTTTTACCGGTTTCAGTTGTAAAACTTTGCTTTCGGCCAGCACCTCCCCAGTGGAGCTACCCATTTTCATTAACGCCCAAAGATTGTAGTAAGCGGCAAAGTAAGGCGCAAAAGGGCCAAAAATTTTCTTTTTTAAATGGGTATAAGCAGCGAAAAAACAGATAGGTCCCATTATCTGCAGTCCTAAGGCCTCTAGAGAATATTGTGAAGAAGAAGAAGAAGTAATAGTGGAGGCAAAGTATTTAAAAAACCAACTTATAATAAAAATTACTATAAATTGGGCCACTCCCTCGAAGTAGAGTTTTTTAACCTCCCTTTCAAACCTTAGGTCTCGACTTAAATGGCCTCTTAAACGCGGAATAAAAGACTCTGGGGGCAGACCAAAGACTCTCGCATATTCCAGGAGCTTGGCCAGAAGCGGACTAAAAAATTTATATTCATATAGATGGTAAACCCCAGGAATTTGCCCTGAATAGAGTTCTTCCTCTATTTCAAAGATTTTAAAAAAAAGTTTCTCCCCTCGTCCTACGTCTGAAAGCTTCTTAAAATCAAAAATTGCTAGGTAACAAAAAATTAATAGAAAAAAAAATATCACAATCTTTTTTAAAGAATTTTTTTACTTATAAGAAAACATTTTTTAAAATTTTTCATATATGGAAATACCACAAGATGACAAACAGAGATCAAAATTAGTTAAAATTTGTCGGGAACTTGACCCCTTTGGGCCTATCCCGCCAGAAAGTGAAAAGGTTTTAAGAAACTTCGGCATCGAAGATTTCTCAGATCCCTTTACCATAACTAAAGAGCTGTTGAAGTTACTTGATTTAGTCGACGAAAAAAAGCACTAACTATTTAACGATTCGATCTCGCCATGCCTTAATATCTTCTTCTAGATAATTATATTTCATTTCGTCTACAGTATACTGGGAATATTCATAGTCAGTAGTGTGAGTCAAAGACTGAGTTGGGCAAACTGTGGTGCAAAGTCCACAGTAACAGCAAAGTGCTGTATCTATTGTATATTGGGTAAGGTTAAGACGAATAGGTGTTCCATCTTTGGTTTTAATTTTAGGAGCTTCCTTGTCACGTCTCGTCGAAGCTATATAGATACAATCTACAGGGCAAGCAGTAGCACATTGGTTACAGGCAATGCAATTTTCCACATCATTGTAGAGTCTGGAGCGGGAAAGTTCAGGAAGAACTTCTCTTACTTCTGGATATTCAATAGTCACTGGTTTTTCCGCTACAATATAGCGGGTAGTGATGGTGAGTCCCTTAAAGATGGTTCTAAACGCCGTCCAGATGTTACCGAAATAAGATTTAAAAGTTAGTGGCGGAGTGGCCGTATTCATTTTTGATCCTTTATCTATCTACTTCACCTAAAACAATATCAATACTTCCAATTGTAGCAACAAGATCAGCAATCATCTGTCCTGGAGCAACTGCAGGAAGTGCAGAAACATGGGTAAAACAGGACGATTTTACTTTGACTCTATAAGGAATTTTTCCTCCATCTGCTATTAGATAGTAACCAAGTTCTCCTCGTGGGCACTCAGTTCTTACATAAATTTCAGATTTTGGTGGTTTAATAATTTTTGAAACCTTTCCCATCACCGGGCCGGCCTCAATTCCCTCTAGAACTTGTCTTATAATTTTTAAAGACTCTTTCATTTCACGCATTCTAACCCAGTAACGATCCCAACAATCTCCCACAGTTCCTTGTTCACCAGTTCCTACTGGCACATCAAAATCAAATTCAGGATAGATACTATAAGGTCTGTCTTTTCTAAGGTCCCACTTAACTCCAGCACTTCGCAGGATAGGTCCTGTGAGCCCGTAGTCGTAGCACATTTCTTTGTCCATAACTCCTACTCGGGCAGTTCTCTCAACAAAGATTTTATTAAGTCCTACAAGATTATGATATTTATCGATCTCATCTTCCATGTTATCGCAGAAACTGGAAATTCTGTTTAATTGGTCATCGGTTACATCATTCCAAACTCCACCGATCCAAATATAGTTGTAAAGAAGTCTGGCCCCGGAAATTTCTTCAAAAATCCTTAGGATAAACTCTCTTTCCTGAAAGGCGTATAAAAATGGAGTGAAGGCCCCAAGGTCGATAGAATAAGTTCCAAAAAACATCAAGTGAGAGGCGACCCTTTGTAGTTCCGCTACTAGCACTCGAATATATTCTGCTCTTCTTGGAACTTCGGTACCTAAGAGTTTTTCAACTGCTAGACACCAGCCGTGTTCCATATTCATGGCACCGATGTAATCCATTCTATCTACAAAGGGAATAATTCCTCGATAATCAATATTTTCTGCGTGTTTTTCAAAACATCTGTGAAGGTATCCAATATGAGGAATCGCTTCAGTGACAATTTCTGAATCGGTTTTAATTTCGACTCTCAAAACTCCGTGAGTGGCCGGATGTTGAGGTCCCATATTGACCGTAAGAATATTGGATTTTATCTTTTCTTCATCCCCATAAGGGCTTTCTGCTTTTTCTTCATTAGTTAGATCAAAGGCCATAACTATAATCCCATGGGTTTTTTATTAGATAGAGAGTCCGCATTAGATTTTACACCAAATTGTTGATCTCCTAAATTCATTTTTCCGGGAGGATTCACTACCATGCCATTAAAGATTTCCTGAACTTTATAATCTTTTCTCAGAGGATGTCCTTCCCAATTACTTGAAGTTAAAATTCTTCTAAGGTCAGGATGACCTACAAACTCTACTCCAATCATGTCGTAAGTTTCTCTCTCTTGCCAATTAGCGGCCCTCCAAAGTCCACAGAGTGAATCAATTTTTGGCAGGTTACTATCTGTACCGCGAGGAAGTTTGGTTTTAATAATTACTTCATGGTTTTTGGTAAAACTTGCCAAGATATAAGCGAGTTCAAGATATCCCTCTTCTCCTTCAGGTAGATAATCCGTACCAGAAATTACTTGAAGAACATTAAATTCATATTTGTCGTTTTTTTTAAGAGTTTCACAAACTTTATAAATCGTTTCTGCATTAATCGAAATAGATGAGTCCCCAACTTCCGCTTTATTTAAAACGGCCTTTGCTTCAGGCACAGCTTGATTTATTATTTGAACTAAATCTTCATGCATTTTTCACCCACTTGTCTCGAAGTAGTCTTTCATTGGCCACTTTCTTTTGTAAGGTCATAATGCCTTCAATTAGCGCTTCCGGTCTTGGTGGGCAACCTGGAACGTAGACATCAACTGGAACAACTTCATCCACACCCTTTAGGACATGGTAACCGTGTTGCCAGTAAGGCCCGCCTTTATTTGCACAAGATCCCATCGAGAGGACATATTTTGGTTCGGCCATTTGTTCGTAAAGAGTTTTAAGTCTGGTGGCCATTTTTAAAGTTACAGTTCCTGCAACAATCATCAAATCAGATCGTCTAGGTGTTGCCATAAAAGCACCACAACCAAAACGTTCAAGATCATATTTAGCGGCACCAGTTGCCATCATTTCAATTGCACAGCAAGCAAGACCGAAGGTCATAGGCCATAGGGAGTTTTTTCTACCCCAGTTAAAAAAATCATCAAGCTTCATGAGCACAACGCTGTCTTGCATCAGGCACCCCAAAAGAGTAAGAATTAGTACAGTTTCTAAGTCGTTATTTTTACCTATCTGCTCTGTTTAAGTCAATGAATAGGCATATGAAGAAGTGAATAAATGTTTTGACAACGTGACTCAATTTTTTGCTTTAATTGCCAGAATTGAGGGGACTCATTTTTTTGAATCAGGCCTAATTGTTTTCGATTATTTTGGCAGACCTTTTTAATGATAGTTTTGTATTCTTTAAACGCTGCAATAGGATAAGGAAGTCCATAAACAGAAGAGATAATTAGGGGTTTTTGGGGACTTAAATATGGAAAATCCTTAAATTTATTTTTAAATTTCTCATAAAACTTCCCTACTTTGTAATATTCAATGATTCCCTGTTTTTTTGAGTTCCCTACTTTGGAACAATTTGAAGACCAATATGATGAAGCGGGAAATAAATCTTTTAAAACGGCACACTCCACTAAGAATGCCTCAATTTCCCCACCTTTGCCTTCCACCGTTGATCTTATAAAACTCACTGGCCCAAAATTTTCACTGTAGGGATTAAAGGCCGGGCGCATAGCAAAATGAGTTAACTCGTGGGCCAGATCTAAAAGGGCATCTTTAACTGTTAAGTCTTTATTTATAAAAATCTGGCCACGGGTTTCATAAATTATTTTTAAGGGGCCTCTTCTTGAAAACTTTCTAATTAGTGTTGTATCGGTAAGGGAGCTATCACCGATTGAGATAACATCAGTTAGCGTTTTTCCATAACCATTGGCGCGACGGCGGGCCTTCTTAATAATTTTTTTCCCACTACTTGATTTATAGATTTGTCTGAGCAGAATTTTAATACTTTCTTTTTCATCGGATCCGATTCTTACCCAATTATCGCCAAAGGAATAGCTCTCTTCTTTAAAAAGAGTTCTAGCAGTGCGATCAAAGAATTTGCCTGCGAAAACATTAAAAGAAATTAACATAGCTAAGATTGCGAATTTCATATAAATCCGCTTCGGTAAGCTTGGGATTTATTAAAATACTTTAAATAACAAGGGGAATGAAATTCCTAATAAAATCGGCGAAAGCTTAATAGCTGCATCTTTCCGGAGTCATCAATCTCTAGTTTTCCCAGTAGGAAGGATTTTTTAAGCTTATCGGGATATTCTCTGACATTGGCCCGTAGGCGATATTTACCTGGTGGGAGGTGGAAGCTGGCGATCTGTATATCATTGGGTAGGGTGGACCAATATCTAATATCGGCCTTTTCTGACTTTTGAATCATTTTAGAGGCCAGGGCAAACTCCCCTACAGCAATCATCTTGGCCAATCCATCGCCTAATTTTTTTCTAAGTCCTTTATAAGTGGCATAAGCGGCCATAATAGCGCTCACATATTTAGTACCAAGTCGGAGTCCAATTCTTCTATTTCTCGCAGGGGCCCCCTCTGCCAGGGCCTGTTCAGCAATTCCTCCCATAGGAGAAATCAGCACCATTTTTTTCTCTCCCAGAGATTGACCATGAAAATCTAAAATATTAACGGAAATTTTTTCCTGTATAGGTACATTTTTTATTATTGGCACTTCAAATTTAATCGCTAAAGATCCTCCGGCCTGGTAGTTACTACTATAAGATGGGTAATTATAAGGAGCATAACCAAGCTGTAAATCCCTGCTAGCAAAACTTTGAACATTATATTGGTCATACCTGCTAGAGGCCATCATAGTTCCCAGGGGAAAATATTCTACCTTTGCGACCTTTTCTGGAATAATACCTCTTTGTAAAATAATCGTAACATTATCTTTTACTTTTTTAGATAAACCCCGGATTTTATAATTTAAGAATTCTTTTAATTCTTTTTGAAATGATGTTTCACTAACGTAATTATTTTTCACTTCATCAATAGGCAATTGGTGAAGCTTATCGAAATTCTTAACAAATTTTTTGTATGATTTATTGTAGGCCTGATAGGCATTATAGTTTTTAAACAATATATTTTCCGCATCTTTATAAAGTTGCAGGGCAATTTGGCGGTCTTCTTTTGTTTCTACATATTCATGAATAAGGCCGCCAAACACTCTGGCGAGCAAATCATTTTTAAAAACTGACCTTCCTTTTTTTTCTCCGATATGTTCGGATAAGAAACTATCCCAGGATAATATTTCGGCCCGAGCAGCAAAGAGATGCCTCCTCTTTTCATTTTTAGCAAGATCAATTTTTTGATGAAGAAGAATATGATTTAATGCTAGAAAAAAATGGATTAAAGATCTTTCATAGGTTTCACCAAAAAAATGATCATAATTATCATTTGCAATAAGTAATTGAGCATTTTTGGATAAACTAGAGGTATAGAGCGATTTATAGATATCTCGCGCCTGTTCAAAATCAGCGATGGATAACTTATAGTTTCCTTTAGAATGCTCAAGTAGTCCTTTTTCTAAAAAGAGTAAAAGTCTTGATTCTTTTCTTTGATAATTTTTGGAATCTTTTAAGTATTCTAATCCCTTATCATACAAACCCATTTTATGAGCATTTCTTAAAACTTCCTGATCCTCTTTGGTCATAAAAGAGGAACAAGAGCTAAGTAAGAGCAAAAGAATGATTATTTTCATGAAATCTTTCTATCACCATCCACTTTTGCTTTGTTCCGAGTATTTTGAAGTCTTAGTACGAACTCTTACTACTTCAACCCCTGTTTCAATATCGGTCATACGAAGGTTTACAGAATATTGCTTAATGGTTTTACCTTTTCTCGTTGCATGATGCATATACACGCTTCCAAAGACAATTAGATCTGCTCCTGCCTGCTTACCTATTTGTTTGATTTGCCCTTCTTCAACCATGCCATCATTTTGATAAGTAATCTCATCTAAGATGGCCTGTCTTGAAGAAGAGTCAATAAGGATATATTGGCCTGAACTATGAAATACCGTTAACAGTTCATCATTTAGATCTCTAATGGGAAAATAGGCCTCACTAGTTAGATTTTGAATTTCCCCAATAAATATCTTTGGTTTTCTTTTTTGACTCTTATATTTAGCAAAGGAAATATTTTTATTAATTCCCTTTACAAGTTTTTTTACCACTCGCTCACTATCTACTTGATTCCAACGATCAGAGATTTCCATCGCCCTTTTATCAGACTCTTTAGAATCAACTCTTTCGGCCTTAAAGCTTGAACAACTTACCAATATAAATAAGGTAGCTAGTAATAAAATTTTCATATTTTAGGACTCCTGTTTTTGAAAGCCTTCTGGAGCATCTTTAAGAATCTCCTCTACTTGTTTGGCCTTACCTGTTTTACCTGCTTCTTTTATAACTCTTTTAGAAGCTTTTTCAACTGCTTCGGCCAACACATCAGAATTCATTTTCACAAATACCGCACAGGTATAAGCGGTAAAATCTTTTTTGGCGCCTAGATCTTTTTCATAATTTCTTTTTTCCCAATACGTTTTCTCTACTGCAACGCCATGAAGACTCGATTGAATTCTTTCAACCAAAACGTTTGAGACAAAATGTATAAGCTTTTTATCCTCAGGACTATTTTCATCAATAAAAGCATCCCCTTCTTGGGTAGAGGTCAATTCTTTTTCGATGTAAGAAGATATTTCTCCAGCAATATCAACTTTGACATTGGCCTTGGCCATATTACAAGCTATGTCACGATCAACTTTTGGGCCGGTTTCAAAAGAAAAGTAGCGATAACTAGAAATATTCTTACTATTTTTTTTTGCCCATAGATTCGCATTAACAATCCAACCCGGACGATAATTTGAGCTGGCATCTCTCACCTTATAGTTTCTTTCTAAATCTTCATGCTTTTTATCGGCCACATCATCTTTAGTTGAAGAACAGCTAAGAGTGATAAGCAGAGCTAAAAGTGATATCCATTTCATAACAACTCCTTTAATCCAAATTTATATCGTTAATATTTTCCAATAAATATTTTTTAAATCTATTTTTTGCTCGTCGATAACATTGATTAAAATTCCTACCTGTTTCCGTTATCGTCTCTGAGACATTACCTATTTTAATTTTCACCACATTATAAGAGTAAAGTTTTAAATCATACTGATATTTCACGAACCCTGAAACCTTGAGATACTGCTCTTTCCAATCCAGGTAAAAATCTACTGAGTAATTATGTTTTTCGCTCTTTGATGTTACTACCCGATACCCCATTTTTAAAAGAAGAGAAGTGAAAAAGTCTCTAATTTCTTTATGTCTTGCAGGACCTTTTGATGCCATATAAATGGTAACTTTTTTATCTAAGAATTTCTTCTTTAACTCTAATAACCTTTTAAGAGATACTCTAGGAGGTACTTTATTTCTCACCAAAAAATCATACTTAGCATTTAACTCTTCTCGTGGAATGAAAAATCCAATCGCCTTAAAAATTGATCCTCTTCTTCCTTCTTTATAAAGGTTTTCAATCTTCTCATCTATAGTATCGATCTTTCCTTTAATAATTCTCGCCCCATCTTCCCGGTTCAAGACGATCAAGGCATAGGTTTTATTCTTTGCATAAGATTTTTTAAGAAAAGAACCTTCTAAAACTACATCAGTTAATTCAGTAATATCTTTTTCTGAAACTTCAAAGATATCGCCTTCAATAAACTCTGAGGTTCCCGTCATTTCAGATCTAGTTTTAATAAAGGTGTCAGAGGCGACTTTTACTTTAAAAATCTTTGCTAACTCTTCTCTACCCTGTGCTGAGGCCTGATTTAAATCACGACCAACACCAACAGCACAAATCTCCGTCTTAGGACAAGATTTTTCTAAATTGCTTATCCAACTTGGAACTTTTCCCCAAGAATTCATGGAATAAAATAAAATTAAAAGCAACACTAACTTATTCATAGGCCCTAACAGGGTATCGCAATCTAAAGATTTAAGAAAGCGTGAATGGCATCGATATCTTTTTCATGTTCATCAATAAAAGTAGGCATTAAATGAGTCTTTCTTTGTGGTTTATATCCTGCTGGATATCCACCCTTTAACAATTTTTCTTTTACAAGCTCTAACGAGGAATTATGAATTGCAGGCCCTGTAGGACCTACTCGCTTTGGATCAAGGTTATGACAAACCACACAAGTAGTCATATAAACAGTTCTTCCTCTATTGATCAATTCTATCTCCTGAAGAGATTTCCCTACGAGCCTTTTATCTTTGGTACAGGAAGCACTAATTAATATTAAAAACAGAAGGGGCCAAATATAAATTTGGCCCTTATAAGATATGCTCATTCAGCAAATAACCTCAATTAGTCCATAAAGAACAACTGTTAGCCAAATACCACTATGAATAACTCCTGAAACAGATGCCATAGGCCCTAGCTTTCCTTTAAGAGCATTCAACTCGAGTAAAAGAATCACCGCCCCGGTTGCTGCCATTGCCTTCATTACCGAGCCTTCTGCTATAGAAACCGAAAGGTGAGTAGCTGCCCCCATAAAGAAAAGTAGTGGAATAGAAAAAAGCGTATTAGTTCTTGAGGCAAGTCCAGCTCTTGCACCTGCAGCTGCTGCATCTCCTAAATTTTCTCCATTAGCAGCACCAATGATAATTTTTTGCGCAGGCCAGATTACCAGCCAAACATTTAAAAACATCAAGATACCCATCAGGGCACCTGTCATAATCATAATTCCCCATGAAGAGTTATATACGCTGAAAGATTTTGCCATATGAGGCTTCATCAAAAGCAGTAAAGTACCTGTTAAAAAAGTAAACATTGCGCCCCATCTAAACCACCATAAGGCATTTGGGACTAATGTCTGAGTAACTGCTTTTTTAGTATTGGCATCAGTTGCTTTAAAGAATGAACCTTGAACGAAATTAAAGTACCAAAGCATACCAATCCAACAAACACCGGCGAGATAATGACTCCAACGAAATAAAAAATCCAAACCATTCATATTAAATAATGCAACGTCCATGAAATATCCTTTTTTATAAATTTAATTTTTAATAATTTATCAAGAAAGATGATATTTATCAATTTTTTGAAAAAATGAGGCAAAGAAATTTGCCTCCCTAAATTATTTTTTAATTTTGAAGTTAATATT
>QNFX01000063.1 GCA_003650125.1 Campylobacterota bacterium | reverse complement strand
TATCATCCATCATCAATCACCTTTCATTCAATTCCCCTCACCAAACAAACCCGTCTCTTTTTCAGATTAACAACAACACCTGAAATATTCCCCCCCCATTCACCACATTCAAGATAGCTGTTTTCTGCTTTTGAAAATATTTCAAAGTCATCAGGCAAATCACCAAATAAACGACCTAACTCACCAACAGTAATCGTTTCGTCCTCATTGAACTGATTTTTTAGTGTCCAGATTTCTTTATCCATCACTCAATCACCCCCACTTTAAGCCATGGAACATTAATTAATTCAGGAACATATACTGTTGAGGGGTGTCCTAGTATGTGGTGTTCTCCTAGGCACTCACCATGGTCGCTTGATATGATTGTTTCACCATCTAATTTTTTAACCAACCGTTCAGCTTCATTTAATACTAGAAGCAGGTTATCTCGGTATGCTTCTCTTATCTGGGGGTGTATTCTGAATTTCGGGAGCATATCAACCAGTGGCATTTTTATATTTCCTATGTAAGGGAAGTGGGGTTGTATATAGTGTATTATCATTCTTTTGTTTGGGTATTTTTTTGCGAGTTTCAGTGCGTTGTCTGTAACCTCTCTTGGGGGGGTTGATTTGGTTTTCTCATCCCAACCGAAATCCCATACCTTGCTGATGGTGTGGAAGTGGTCTATTGCGACGAATCCGTATCCCATGTGGCTTGTGTGGGATATGTAGGGGTTTGCTGAGACATAGACTATATCGTCATAGTACTCTATAAAGTTTCGGGTAAGCCACTCTGGAGTGCTTGATCCCCTGCTGAGTTTCATGGATAATTTGCCTTTGATTGTGTTATATCTCTTGAAGTAATCGAATCGGCAGGCATCCAATATAACTAAGTACTTCCACTCTTCATCTAACACAAAAAAACCGTCATGCTTCCTCCGCTTATAATACTGATACCTCGGCTCAGAAAACAGGAGTTCACGCGTAAACCATTTGCCTCTGAACCACAAACCTTCATAGTCTCCCTCACTTACTAATCGTCTTAATGCCAGAAACTTACGCATGAACACCTTTCTCATCATTCTACAACCGCCCCCAAAGCCGTTCATGCAGGTAATAAATGAGTCCTTTCACCAACCCTTCGACCGCACCTATGCCAAGAGAAAGATTTATCTTTTGGGTAAAGCTAAATACGACCAGTATGGTGGTGATGGTGGCAAATACCCGCCAGCTTAAAGCCTTGATAAGTGAACGATAGCGAGTATCTCTATATTGACTCATGGTTGACCTCCTCATATATCCGGTAGACTCTTTCCGCCAGTTTATCCCAACCATATTCCTTTTTAACCAGGTTATACCCGGCTTCACCCACACCCTTCAGGCGTTCATTCTCAAGTGCCTTTATAATTGCTTCAGAGAGCTTTTCTGGGTTCTTGGGTTCTACTAAATATCCGTTTACTCCCTCCCGGATGATCTCCCCATTCCCCCCAACATCTGTGACCACCACAGGAAGCTTCGCCGCCCACGCCTCCAGCAACGTGAGTGGCTGACCCTCATAGATGGATGGGAGAACGAACAGGTGTGCGGATTTGTATTGTGTTATAAGATCCACGCCACAGAGTTCGCCATGGAATATGAAATACTTTGATAGCCCAGCCCTATTGATTTGTGCCTTCAGATCTTCCTCAAGATCTCCTGAGCCGACGATGTGAAATCTACAGGGGTACTTATGTATGACTTTTTTTGCAGCAGCGATCAAGTATTTTAATCCCTTTTGGGGGTGTAGTCTCCCAACATAAAGTATTTTGATTAGTTGACCACTGGTCGACACATCAACGGAATCAAACGGGGACACATCCACCCCATTAGGTATTATTTTGATGTTTGTGTTGGTGTTTTTGTACTTCAGGATTGTTGAGTCAACGCTGATCTCACAATCATATTTAACATTGAATATTGTTATTTTCTCAAAAAAAGATTTGATCTTAGAGAGTGCTCCTGAATCCATCTCCTCTCGTGCGGATAACGCTATCCCATGAACTGTGAGGATGGTCGGTTTCTTCTTTATCAACTTAATTATTTTCGCAGGATACGCACCGTAATATGTGTGGGCATGGATTATATCATACCTTCTTCGAAGCTGGAAGGGGGTTAATAGGGTGTATGCTATTCGTCCGATAATGCTTCCCTGATCGGTTGGGTAGCCAATGCGGTATACATTCAATTCCCCCTCCAAAAAGGATTCGTTTCTATCATATACTCTCCCCGACACCCCCTCTAGTTTGCGGGTGTAGATGTCAACCGCACAACCGTGGTTTTCAACAAGCTTCTTAGCTAGCACCCACGCGTGGGTTACTCCACCACCGTAAACCGGAGACCAAACATCAATTAGCATACAAACATCCACATTAGGTATATTGTTGATAGTATTTAAATATCAACTACTCATATATTATCAATGGGATCACTAAAATACCTATTCGTCTGGACAACCAAACGCAAGAAACCCGTGCTAGTAAACGAAATAAAAAACCGGCTTGAGGAAATAATAACAGAAACCCTGAAAAACAAAAACATGAAACTACACACCCTAGAAGTACACCCCAACCACATACGATTATGTCTCTCAGCCACCCCGGGGATATCACCCCACCAGATAACCAGAATCCTCAAATCCAAAACCTCACGAACCCTGCGAACAGAATTCCCAGAACTGCTGAAACTACCAAGCCTATGGACACGAAAATACCTAGCAACCACCGAAAAAATACACGAAGACGCAGTGAGAAAATACATCGAAAAACAACCAAAGAACTAAGATCATGACAATCATATCAAGAACGAAAGGGGACAAGAAAGGGATCTGGGCAGAGATCTGGTCTTCACAAAGCGGAGCCACTGGGGAGTATCATTCCGAATGCGTCATATACCAAGATAAGCGGGTAATTGGAAGCCTGGATGGTGAATACTTTGACTCAGCAACCCTATGTATCCGGGGGACATTCGATTACCGTGGAGAGTTTTCTGGAACAATCCATGATGAGCCCGTGCCAGACAGGATAATCGACGAAGCAATCAACTTAACCATAGCCGATCTTCTCGTCATTAAAAGGATCATGGAACACTGGGAGAGTGAGGGAGAGGAACATGCGGATATGTGGGAGGAAGTCAAATAATAGACAATGGCTGTGTGGGATGAGACTAAGAGGTATAATCATGGGCGTAGGAGGTGGAGTGACGGCAAACACGCAGAATTAATCGAGCCGTTGCTTCATGAGATATTCCCTGGATACACGATTCAGATGGCGGGGGATCGGGAGGATATGGAGGAGAAGATAGATTACATCTTGAAAAGGGGGGATGATACAACCTACCTTGCGTCACGGATCCGGCATTTCTACTCTCGACCAAGCGGGTTCAATGTCTATGCAAGTGATGAGCTCACTTTAAGGGAGACGGAAATAAATTCACATGCAACACACGCGTTATATTGTGTGTTGGATGTGGATGGCGAATCAATTGCGAGATGGCATCTTGTTAACTTGAACCCAACCATACAAGCAATAGTTGACGGAACCATCCCCTTCACGGAGGGGGTTAATAAGGGGGTGAACCCCTTTAAATTTTTTGTCCTGTCTTTAGCTGATTTACGGGAGAGAGACTGCATTCTAATGGAAAAAGATTTACACAAAAATGGAGAAGAATAAAGAATTAATAACGGACATTGATCCAGTGGACTGTGAACTAAGTGAGTTTAACACACGACAAACGTATGACGTGGAGGCGATAGATAAACTAGCGGAACGCATGAAGACACATGGCTTTGAAATGACCCGTGCTCTCTGGTGTAATGAAGAGAACGGAAAGTATAAGGTCTTCGCTGGGGGATGTCGCCTTCAAGCAGCAAAGAAGGCACACATTAAGGTCGCTGTTTTAAACCATGTTGGTTTTACTGAGGAGGAGATCGTCCACCTATCCGACTACGATAATGAATGTGATGAGTATCACCTCCCCGTTCACTGGATTGAGGAATTAAAAAGTTATGCCCGATTAAGAGATAAAGGATGGACGCAGGAAAGGATAGGGAAAGCTAAAAACAGGAGCCATGGTAGGGTCTCACATAAGATTCGTATTTATGATGAGATACTAAACAATCCTCAAGTATCTAAGAATGTAGATCTTGTTCGGCAAGTTTCTCTCAAAGAGTCTCATTTAGATGAAATTTTAGCATTGTTCGTAGCCGAACATTTCAAACCGTGGCTTAGCACCGACATGATACGTTTGGAGTTCATTCAGAAAACAATTCATGACATTAAAAAGAACGGGGAAAAGACACACAAAGCTCTCCGAGCGGATGTGAAAACATTCAAGAACATGCTCATAAAGGCTGAAGCGATTTACGCTGAACTTGATGAGGAGATAACGTTATATGAGCTTGTTGAAGAGGGGGGGGCGGTGATAGCGAAACCAATTGATTTCCACCCGAAGGAAGAGTTCATAACTCGGTTGGGTGAGGAGAAGGCAAGAACATTATCTGAGGTTGTGGCAGCAAGCAATGCACTTAAGAAGGAGATAGAAGAGAACTTATCAACGTACACTGAATTTATGAAGACGAAAACAAAAATAAGTGAAGAAGACAAGAAAATATCTGAACTACAGAAACACTTTGTTTGCGGAGATGGATTAAAGGGGGTGGAGATCCTAGAAGATAAAAGCATAACTCTACTACTAACCGATCCACCATATGGCATAGAATATCAATCGAATAGGCGGTGGAAGACCGAAGCACCTAAAAAAATAATGGGTGACACCGAGGAGGAGAGCCTTGCCCTGATCACTGACTTATTAGCTGCTGTAAAACCCAAACTGAAGGATAATGCTCACATGCTAATTTTCTGTGACTGGAGGCGTGAACCAGATATACGTCAAATAATCAAGGACGCAGGATACAAGATACGATCATTGGTTGTGTGGGTTAAGGAAGAACACTCTGCGGGAGATGTTAAAGGGGCGTTCGCACCACGTCACGAATTCATTATACACGCAACACAAGGAAACCCAACAATACACCCGAGAAAACCAGACGTCTTCGAGATCCCGCGGGTTGGGATGAAAAAAAGAAAACACCCCAACCAAAAACCAGTCAAACTACTCACGGAACTAATCGAAGCATGCACAACTAAAGGCGACTTAGTTATAGATCCCTTCGCTGGAGTGGCTTCAACATTGGTAGCAGCAAACCTCATTGGAAGAGAGTTCAGGGGATGGGAACTCACCGAGGAATACCATGGGACGGGGATGGAGAGACTCATAGCAGAGATCAAAAAAGAAGTAATTGTGGGGGCAAGCAATGGAAAAAAAACAGATAACTGAGTTAACGAAGGAGGAATTAATTGAAGCGGTAGGGGACGGTATTTATAAAGGCTTTTGGTCGCCACTCCTTAGTGCACTAGTCATCACTGGGTTTCTAATAATTGGGGTGTTTATCCTTCTATCCTATATTTTTTCACCAGCAAATGAAACTACTCCCGGAGCCCAAGTTCCCGAAATAGAACCAAATTGTTTTGCGTTAGAGCATTTGTATTGTCATGTGCTTGTTGGTAATGAAACAACGGAAACGAACACAGGTTATTTTTCGATTTGTGGCTATCAGGAAGCAAATGCTAAATTCGAGCAAAGCAAGCCCGAAATTCAAGAATGGCTTGATGAAGACCACCCTTCTTGGAGGGTAAAAAAATTGGAGTGTGAACCCTGAGGATGCAAAAGAATAATAAATGGATTTCAGAGAATGTGAAGTGCTGTGCCTGCGGAGGCAAGATCGGGTCAGAACACATCAACATCATTCAAATCAATAAAAAAGCTACGTGGTCTGCCCCCGCCGGGTCTATTGTCTCTAATCAGGCGGGGGGTTTTGGGGCTCTTGCAGTTGTTTGTGATGACTGCATACAAAACAATAAAAAACTAAAATTCGCGGTAGATTGGTCTGGTGATGAAATAAAATATCCCTCCATAAGTGAGTTAGATGATCTGGAACCTTTTTTTGATATGGGGGCATCATAACATGGTAAAAATAAGCGTGTTAACGAGGGGGGAAATAAGTGATGCAATAGCAAACGGCATTTATCATGGCTTTTGTTCGCCACTCCTTAGTGCACTAGTCATCACCGTGTTTCTAGTAATTGGGGTGTTTATCCTTCTCAAACTTGGAGGGCTAAGATGACTATTTTCCATGTTTTGAGTTGCGTTAAGCGGCTGGTTTTCACACCCTACCATCGCTGGCTTAAGTCGTCTCTGAAGAGCTGTGGAACGGATGTTTTCTTCGGCGGGTGGCTGCGGATATCTGATCCCGGGAAGGTAGAGCTTGGTGATAGGGTTTCCATAGGAAATAACGCCTTCATCAGTTCTGAGGGTGGTTTATCTGTTGGAGACAACACCCGTATAGCTCCTAACGTGGTTATCTACACATACAACCATAACTGTGTCGGTGATTTATTACCACATGATGAGAAATTGTTGTTGAAGCCGGTTAGGATCGGGAGGAATGTGTGGATTGGATCTAATGTTAAGCTTGTTCCTGGCGTGACTGTTGGTGATGGGGCTGTGGTGGGTATGGGTACGGTGGTAACGGGGGATGTACCGCCGCTTGCAGTCGTTGGAAACCAGAGGATGCGGGTAATAAACCACAGAGATGAAAAACACTATAATGAACTGGATAACGCCCACAGATACATGTGGACTGACAGCAATCCTGGAGGGAAATGGAAACACGTAAACCAAGAATAACCTTTATCGCTGCACCGTTTGACGGCACCTATGAGGATGGAGCGGAGTTTCTCCTTAAAGTATCTGAGAAACTAAAGGAGGATTTTCATTTATCTTATGTGACAATGTTCAAGACAATACATGATATATTCAAGAGCAAGGGTGTGGGGTGTACTTATCTGCCTGATAAACTGGGTGACTACTATCTCCCCACTGGTTTACCACACCCTTACAGAGCAACAGAACTACACCAAAAACATCTTACTGCAATAGAAGAAAAATATGGTTGCTGTGTGGAGGAAATACTTGTCGGAGACTACGATCAAGACCACTCCAACAGACGGGAAGCTATGGAGAACCTAATCAAAACATTCTGGTTTTGGGAGGAACACATCCGCGAACAGAAGCCAGAATACATCATAGGCAGCGGTCAGCGATACATCAATCTGATAGCCCACACCCTCTGCAAGAAAAGAGACACGAAATTTCTGGTGATGTCTCCATCACCTTTCCCTAACACCTTCTATCTCACAGAGGATCTGCGTGGACGGTTCCCCGAACTAAACCAGCAGGTTGAGTTAAACTATGGGGCTGAATTAAGTAACGCGGAGGAAGAGACTGCGAAGAGATACATAAAATCAATAATAAACACAGACAAGAGATACTTCCAACCCGATTCAACACCACACCTCAATGCAGCTAAAATAAAGTTTTTCCTGGGAAGGGCACACAAATCCTTTTTCATAGAGCAACTGAGGACACCCTACTCAAAACCATGGAGGGGGGCATACAATTACGCACTAAAAATGATCCGGAGCAAAGTAGCGAAGACAATATACTCTAAACCAGATTATACTGAGAAATACATCTTCTTCCCCTTACATGTGGAATGGGATTCACCAATCCTTGTCTGGAACCCCCTGTTCATCAACCAACTTTTTCTGATTAAAATCATAGCCAGGAGCCTGCCATCAGATACAACGCTCTATGTGAAAGAACACATCAGCGATATTGGCGGAACACCCCTCACACAACTAAAAAAGATACAGGACACACCAAAAGTTAAGTTAATCAATCCTCAAGAAGACAGCCACAAACTAATAAAAAACTCCGAGATCGTGCTGGTAATCGCAGGCACAGCCGGATGGGAGGGTGTGCTGATGGAGAAACCAGTTATATCTGTGGGTAACACATACTACTCAAAACTAACATGGAACGTTAGAGACCTCACGCAACTACAAGACACAATCAAGAAAGCAAGGAAAGGAACAAAAGCAGACACGGAAGAAGTTTATAAATTCATCGCAGCCTTCCAAAAAAGAATCAACCCAGGGAACATCTCCTTCACACAATTATACTATTCCAACAAAAGCAATAGAGAACAGATGTTATCTGAAGAAAACATTGAGAAGGTGGCGGAAGGTATCAGGAGAGGGCTTGAGGGATTGAATAATGGAGGATAATCTAACACCTCCTTTCGATTCATATATTGAAAAGAGGAGGGAGTTGCGAAAGGAACTATATTTCGTCAAAGCAGATGGAGGAGCTTGATAAGCGGACGAGAGGGGGGGTGATTTTTCGTTCGCCGGAGGAAAAGGGATAATGGACATATTTAGGAACAAGGTTGTGTTGGTGACTGGCGGAACAGGATCCTTCGGGCAGGGGTTTGTGAAAACTTTACTACTTGATCATGAGCCGGAGGCTGTGAGGGTTTTCAGCCGGGATGAGGTGAAGCAGTGGGAGATGAATAAATGCGTTGGGGGGGATGATCGGGTGAGGTTCTTCCTTGGGGATGTGCGGGATCGTGATCGTCTGGAGCTGGCGATGGATGGTGTTGATGTGGTGGTTCATGCTGCTGCCTTGAAGCAGGTTCCTTTATGTGAGTATAATCCTTTTGAGGCGGTGAAGACGAACATCTTGGGATCCCAGAATGTGGTTAAGGTAGCACTCAACCATAATGTGGATAAGGTTATGAGTTTAAGCACGGATAAAGCGGTTAGTCCCACGAACCTATATGGGGCGACTAAGATGTGCATGGAACGCTTATTTGTTGCAGGCAACTCGTATGTGGGGGATAAACAAACCAAGATATCCTGTGTTCGGTATGGGAATGTGATAGGCAGCCGGGGTAGTGTAATCCCCGTATTTAAGGAGCAGAGAGAGACGGGAACGGTAACAATAACCGACGAACGAATGACTCGCTTCTGGATTACACTGAATCAGAGTGTTAGGTTCGTGATAGACTCCATAGAGCGGATGCTGGGTGGGGAGATATTCATCCCAAAAATCCCGAGCACGAAAATCACAGACCTGGTGAAGGCAATTGCACCCGAATGTGGGATTAAGGTTATCGGCATCAGACCCGGGGAGAAGCTACATGAATGCCTTCTCACAAAAGATGAGGCAAGACATGCACGGGAATTCAAAAAATTTTTTGTCATCGAGCCAGAGCATCGTTTCTGGGAGGAACACCAGATTGCTGGAAACCCCCTGCCTGATGGGTTCACGTACACGAGTGACGGGAACACTGAGTGGCTGACGACAGAAAGAATACAGGAACTGCTGGGGGGGATATAACATGCTGCCTTATGGAAGACAATGGATTGATGAACAGGATATCGCAGCAGTTGTTGAGGTTTTGAATAGTGATTGGATCACTACCGGAGCGAAAGTGGATGAGTTCGAGAAGGATCTCTGCACCTATCTAGGAACAGATCATGCGGTTGCCGTTAATTCAGGTACTAGTGCATTAGACATTGCAGTGCAGTCTTTGGACATACCCCCTTGTTCAGAGATTATCACATCCCCGTTCACCTTCGTGGCGACATCAAACTCTATCTTATACAATAACTGTAAACCTGTGTTTGCAGACATAGAGGGAGATACTAGGAACATAAACCCTGAGGAAATACGGAAAAAAATAACTGAGAAGACGAAGGCAATAATCTACGTGGACTACGCAGGTCATCCCTGCGAAATCAAAGAGATGCAGGAAATCGCAGAAGAAAATGATCTGTTTTTGATAGAGGACGCATGTCACGCACTTGGGGCGGAATATCATGGGCGGCGGATAGGATCATTCGCCGACATGACAGTATTCAGCTTCCACCCTGTGAAACATATAACGACAGGCGAAGGCGGGGCAGTCACCACAAACAACGACAAATTTTACGAGAAACTGAAGATGCTGAGGAACCACGGCATAGACAAGCCCGCAAGCGACAGACACGGCTCAAGGAGGGGGTGGGGGTATGACATGAAATATCTTGGCAGGAATTACAGGATAACAGACTTCCAGTGTGCCTTAGGCATCTCCCAATTAAAGAAACTGGATGACTTCATCAAGACTAGACGACATATCGCAAGAACGTACACTGAATTGCTTGATACCGTCGACTTCATTGAGCTACCACACACCAGAGAGAACGTGAAGCACGCATGGCATCTCTACACGATTCTGCTGGAGGAGGATAGAAACAACTTCTTCAAGTCTATGCGAAAAAGAAACGTGGGAGTGAACATCCACTACATACCCACCTATCGATTTTCATATTACCAGAAACACTTCAACATCAATCCAAAAGAATTCCCAATAACTGAGGAAGTATTCAACAAAATCATCACACTCCCCCTCTTCCCCAAAATGACAGATTCGGATATCCTTGCTGTGGTTGATGCAATCAATATCCTGGGTGATCTAAGATGAGGTGTGTTGCAATAATTGAGGCTAGGATGGGGTCAACCCGCCTACCCGGCAAATCCCTAAAAAAGATACTGGGGAAACCCATGCTAGAACTCTTGATAGATCGGGTGAGGAAAGCAAAACTTATTGATGAACTAGTGGTAGCAACCTCTGAAAACAAAAAAGATAATGCAATAACCACGTTAGCAAAAAAACTAGGTGTGGGTTGCTTCAGGGGCAGTGAAACGGATGTTCTTGATCGGGTTCTTAATGCCGCTAAAACACATGAAGCAGATCATATTGTTGAACTATGGGGTGATTGCCCCCTAATTGATCCCGACATCATTGATGACTTGATAAGGTACTATCTAAATAATGAATTTGATCTTGTCGGCACATGCCTAGATGAAACATTTCCGTGGGGTATCTCTGCACTGGTTTTCCCAACAAAGATATTAGAAGAAGTATCCAATATCACTCAGGATCCAGTGGATAGAGAGAATGTCTCAAACTACATCTATGAACACCCTGAGAGATATAAGATCGGGCATCTGCCCTGCCCCCCAGAGCTTAAGCATCCTGAGATACGGTTGACGGTAGATGAATTAGCTGATTTTGAACTGGTGGAAACCATTTTCGAATTTTTAACTCTAACAAATCCTGAGTTCAGGACAATTGATGTTATCAATTTTCTGGAAGCTAATCCTAAAATCAAGAATATTAATCGACAGGTGAAACAGAAAAAACTGAGGAAATAAGATGCAAAATATCTTGAGGAGGGCGGGGAGATACTATCATCTCTATAAAGAAGTTTTGTCCATAATAGGGTGGAGGAGGTACATACTACATAACCTGGGGACATCCCCCACTAAGATACGAAATCAAAAAGAGTATTGGGAAAAAAAGGCACATAGAGCATATGTAAACCACGCTAGCGATACAGTGAAAAAAAGCTTAACTAGGGTGTACTTGGCGTATATATCTGAGTTGGAGCAAGTGGCGTTCAATAATATCTTGGTGGCTGGGTGTGCTTTTGGATACGAAGCTAAAGCGATAAAGGAAAAATTCCCAGAAAAAGAAGTGGTTGGGTTGGATTTTAGCACCACCCAACTTAAGGAGGCAAAGAGTTACTTGAAGGGGCTGAACATCCCACTAATCCTTGCTGACGCCAGATTCATGCCTTTCAAGAAAGCTTTTGATGTGGTATTTACGGACGGGTTATTGATGCACATTCAACCAGAAAATCTAAAGGAAGTGTTGTTAGAACTTAAAAGAGTTACCCGGAAATATGTTATCTGCATTGAGCCATATATACAACACCAAAATGCAGTACAGAAACTATACCACCTTACTGCCCCCCACTTTTATTTACATAACTACGAAAAGGAATTCACAAAAGCAGGGTTTAAACTCATTAACTGCCATGATATCTCAAACATCGAACCCCGACAACTAACAATCTTCCTCTTGGAAAAAAAGGTGATGAACAATGCATAGAGCAGGATTGGTGGGGTGTGGAAGAATAGGTAGTGAATTTGATGACGATCCGAAAAGGAGTAACATAGCAACTCACGCCGGTGCGTATTCCGCCGTCCCCGAAACTGAATTAGTCGCGGTTGCAGACATAAATAAAGAAAAACTTGAGAAATGTATCAAGAAATGGGATATCGGGTCAGCATATCAGAGCTATGAAGAACTGCTTGAGAAAGAGGCTTTGGATATTTTAAGCATCTGCACGTGGACTTCACAGCATCTGGATATTGTTAAATCTGCGGTTGAGCATGGGGTGAAAGCAATCTTCTGCGAAAAACCCATTGCTGTCACCCTGGGCGATGCCTGTCAAATGGTTGAACTATGTAAGACGAATAACGTTCTTTTACAGATAGACCATCAGCGAAGATTCTGCGAGTTCCATCAAAGGGTTAGAGAAATCCTCCTTAATGGAAAATTGGGCAACATCCAGCAAGCGTCTTTTCATTACACGGCAGGCATAGCAAACACAGGATCACATATGTTTGATTTACTGCGATTCCTTTTCGGTGATGTTAGCTGGGTGATGGCAGTTCAAAGCGAAAACAAGTCCCATAATCCAACCGACCCGAACTTAGATGGGGTTATTAAATTCAAAAACGGACTATTTTGCAGCATCCACGCATGTGATGTTAAAAAATTCCTAATCTTTGAGCTAGACATTATAGGGGCGGAAGGAAGGATAAGAATCACCCACAGCGGCTTTGATCTGGAGTTTTACGAGATACAAGAAAGCAACACATTCTCCGGATACAAGGAGTTATATCCTAGCAAACCACTGATTAATAAAAACACCCCCCGTGATTTTATGATAAATGGGGTGAAACACATAGTTAACTGCCTTGAAGAAGGTAAAAACTCAATAAGCAGCGGAGAAGACGGTTTACGGGCATTAGAATTAATACACGCATTCCACATATCAGCAAAAGAGGGAGAAAAAATACATCTGCCCCTAACAAGAAAGGAGCACCTGGATAACATCCCCGGATGTGAGATGGATAATATTATCTAAAAGAACAACCCAAGGTGGTGTAAATGAGCGAGAAACTAGCAATTTCGGGCGGAGAGAAAGTAAGAGAAAAACCGTTCCCACCACACCCTATGATTGGGTGGGAGGAAAAAAAAGCGGTGATGGATGTTTTAAACACCGGGAGACTTTCCAGCTTTATCGCCGCACCGGGGAAAGCATTCCTTGGAGGTGAAAAAGTAAGGGAACTGGAAAAAAGATTCCGCAAATACCATGGCACAAAGTATGCGGTTGCTTTTAATTCAGCTACCGCAGCCTTGCATGCAGCCGTTGTGGCTTGCGGGGTTCAACCCGGTGAGGAAGCAATAACCACACCCTACACCTTCACATCCACAGCAACATGTGTTCTCATGAACAATGCAGTCCCAGTGTTCGCAGACATTAAACCAGACACATTCAACATAAACCCAGCGGAGATTGAAAAAAACATAACCCCCCTAACGAAAGCAATCCTACCCGTTCACTTATTCGGAAATCCGGCGGATATGGACGAAATCATGGAAATAGCAGGAGAGAACAACCTGAAGGTTATTGAAGACGCCGCCCAAGCACCCGGGGCGAAATACCAGAACAAATTAGTTGGAACAATCGGAGACTGCGGAATCTTCTCTCTAACAGAAAACAAAAACATCACAAGCGGGGAAGGGGGTGTATTAATAACAGACGATAAAGAGATAGCAGAGATATCCCGGCTAATAAGGAACCACGGAGAAGCCGTTATAGTAGGGCAGCAGAGGAGATATAACTCAACCATCCTTGGATGGAACTATAGGATGACTGAAGTTGACGCAGCCATCGGAATAGAACAGTTCAAGAAACTGGATGACTTCACTAATGAGCGAATACGTCTTGCGAAGTATCTATCTGACGGACTTAGGGATATTGACGGGCTAGAGATGCCTATAACATATCACGGTAACAAGCACGTATACTATGTTTTCGCAATAAAATATGATGAACGAAAGATAGGCATTCCAAGAGATAACTTTGTGGAAGCATTGAATGCGGAAGGCATCCCATTCGGTGCGGGATACATCAAGCCACTGTATCTAAGTCCGCTATACCATGAAAACAAACCCTTCATATACAAACACTACAAAGGAAACGCAAGCTATGAAAAAGGAATCTGCCCCATAGCAGAGAACTGCCACTTCAAAGAGGTTATAATAACTCTACTAACAAGACCTCCTGCAACATTTGATGACATGGACGACATTATAGCTGGGGTCAATCACCTCTCCCTAACCCCTCTTGAGGGGGTGAGGAAGGGGCTTGTTCCGTGAGGGGCGAGGGCAACTGGTTGATTAGGGGGTACAAAAAAAGAGAAGATGGAAAATGTGCAGAAGTTA
>QNFX01000062.1 GCA_003650125.1 Campylobacterota bacterium | reverse complement strand
TATCCCACAAAGAGATAGATAAAATTAATATTCTCCAAGCATCAATGAAGGCCATGTCACAGGCCTTTAATCAATGTTGGAATAAAGATCATATGGGAATCCTTGGTATCGATGGTAATAAAATTCCTCGAGGAATCAATAAACGTTTAAAATCTGAAGCTTTGATTAAGGGAGACTCAAGATCTCTTCTAATAGGCCTTGCCTCTATTTTTGCCAAAGAGTATCGGGACCATTTGATGAAAAAATTTGATCGTAAATACCCCCAATATGGGTTTAAAAGCAACGCAGGCTATGGAACTAAGTTTCATAGGGATGCAATAAAAAAGTATGGCCTTTGCCCCATTCATCGAAAGTCTTTTAAAATAGTCGGGAAATAGACAAAATTTTATGTTTTGCTATGCTTAAAGAATGAAAAAAGTAATTCTTGCCCTGATGTTTTCATTTGTCCTGATAACCCCAACTCACGCTGTAACCTTAGAGCGCAGTTTTAAAACTTTTGGGACCTCCGCCTTATGGGGAACTCTCGGTGGAGCTTTACTCGGGGCCGCCTCCATGGCCTTTGGAACCAATGCAAGTACGGTGGCCAAGGGAGCAAGTCTTGGACTTTATGCCGGACTTTTATATGGTGGCTATCTATTAGTCGATTATGGGATGGCAGGATCCGCTCCCGAAATTAAAGGAAAATATCAATCTCCAGGTGGTGGTGGTGGGTATCAAACCTATAATCCCGATGAATATGATGATCTCTATCTAGGAAATCGCTGGAAACCAGGAATCGGTGGATGGAAAAGAAGTAAAAAATCCACCGAAGAAAATGGACTTAAAGTTTTCTTTAATCTTTTCCAAACGAATTTTTAAAATCTGCTCGAGGATAATATTTTTTTTCTTCCCCGCCAGGTCTTTGTAGATCTCTAACCACTTGCTCCACTTCATCGACATTAAAAAGCTTAAAGACCTTGATAAATTCAGGTTTGACGTTTGCAAGAAAAATACGAATTTTCTCTTTATTTAAATTATTTACCAGAGCAACAAAATGACCGATTCCCGAGGAACCCACAAAATCAAGGAAGTGCATGTCTAAGGTGATGTTAGATAATGGATTTTTTTCCACTAAACTTTCTAATTGTTGTTTAAGAGGAATGTTATTTTCATAATCAAGTGATCCCACCATTTGAACTGTTAAGTTTCCAATGGCATCCGTGTGAACGC
Organism: Campylobacterota bacterium; assembly: GCA_003650125.1. Taxonomy (GTDB): domain Bacteria; phylum Bdellovibrionota; class Bacteriovoracia; order Bacteriovoracales; family Bacteriovoracaceae; genus SMWT01. Next base: position 13,909 of record QNFX01000062.1, on the reverse strand, counting down.
TGGCCTCAAGTGGCATATCTTCCCCCTTTTGTAAGATTGAACTTATCTATTTTACCAAGGTAGAGATTTTTTATAATCCCTGGAAAGTTCTTCTAGGATGGGCTAAGGTATCAAAAAGTTAGGAGGGATTTTGGCAAAACTTGTTTTAGTAGGTCTACCTATTGGAAATAAAGAAGATTTAACCGCTCGGGCCAAGGATGCCTTGGAGAGTGGAAAATATTTCTTGGCCGAAGATACCCGATCATTTGGCCCTTTTTTAAAACTTTTAGGGATTCCCACAGATGATAAAAATCTAATCTCCTTCCATGATTTTTCAACAGATAAGAAATTTTTTCAGGTGGAAAGACTTTTGAACTCAGGTGAAGATGTCTACCTGGTATCAGAAGCAGGTAGTCCGATCATTTCAGACCCTGCTTTTCCCCTGGTTCGCCACTTAATCCAAAAAGGTTATGAAATAGATACCCTGCCAGGCGTAACAGCACCTATTGTGGCGCTAGAGCTCTCAGGACTTCCTCCCCATCCTTTTCAATTCCATGGCTTCTTTCCCCGCGAAAAACGGGACAAATTTATCTCGCAGCTAGGATCTGGAACTCATATTATCTTTGAATCTCCCCATAGAATCTTAGATGCCTTAGAGATTCTCAGTAGTGCCTTTCCTGAGGGCGAGTTTTGCGTTTGTCGCGAGCTCACCAAAAAATTTCAAAGCACTTACCGCTTTCGGGGAGAGAATTTTGAAAAGGAGCAAATTAGGGCCCAGGGAGAGTTTGTAATTGTGCTCTATTTAAAGAAGACAAAGTCTATCGGGCCTATTAAGCTTAAAAAACTTGCGCAGGATTATATGCAAAAAGGTGGAAAAAAGGCCCTGGCCAAGGTGCTCGCTGAGATTTTAGGGGAAGATGCGAAAAAAATATACGCTGATATGACGCGCAATGCCTAGAAGGGCCTAGTAATTAATGGGAAAAGGTAGCTCTGATGAAAGGACCAAAAAGCAGTACGGAAATAAATGGAGCAGGTTGGTTTGGGGCAGTAAAAAGTCCTAAGCTTAAAACCCAAAAAAAACAGGTTTCCAATACCCCTGTGGGAATGTGGAAAAAGTGTATAGGCTGTGGCGATATTGTTCAGTCCTCAAAACTAAAAGAAAATTTATCCGTTTGCCCTTATTGTGATCACCACTCCAGACTATCAGGATATGAAAGACTTGGACTAATAATTGATGCAGGTTCCTTTCAGGAATGGGCAGCAAATTTAAGAACTAAAAATCCCTTAAAATTTGTAGATAAAAAACCATATGATGAAAGATTAGTGGCCGCTAGTGAGAAAACAGACTTAGCGGACTCCGCTATTTGTGGACTCGGAACGATTAACGGTCTTCCTGTGTCTATTGGGGTCATGGATTTTTCTTTCATGGGGGGATCCATGGGGGCAGTTACCGGAGAAAAAATGGCCCAGGCGATGGAGATCGCCTTAGAAAAAAAAATTCCCGCCATAATTGTTAGCTGTTCGGGAGGAGCAAGGATGCAGGAAGGACTTTTGTCACTCATGCAAATGGCCAAAATTTCCGGCGTTAGAAAAAAATTACGATTGGCCAAAGTTCCATACTTTTCGATCCTCACTGATCCCACTACTGGCGGCGTGGCCGCTAGCTTTGCCATGCAAGGGGATATCAATATCGCAGAACCAAAAGCATTAATTGGTTTTGCAGGACCTCGGGTTATTGAACAGTCGATTAGACAAATTCTTCCTGAAGGATTTCAACGGAGTGAGTTTTTACTAGAACATGGCTTTCTTGATCGCATCGTTCATCGTCACGATTTAAAGCAGGAATTGACCTTTTTTATTGAGACTTTTTGTCCTCACTTATTACCTGTAGTTAAAACTGTGGAAAACAATCCTGCCCTTTAAAATGCAAACTTTAAAACCAGAAATTGAAGACTGGCCTTCCCAATATTTTGGGAGAGAGAAGTTTTCGCCCAAGTTTGTTGAAAATGAAGTTGTCTTTGCTCCTTTTAAAGCTAAATTAAAAATCCCCATTATTACTATTGGAGGAACCAACGGTAAGGGAGAAACCGCCCACAACCTCAAGCACCTCTTTTTGCTTGAAGGAAAAAAAGTGGGGCTTTGGACCTCACCTCATGTTTTGAGTATTCGGGAGCGGTTTTTTGTAGGTGAAGAGGAAGTCAGCTACGATGATCTACTTTTGCAATTTAGAGCAAGCTATGAAGAGATACAAAAAAATAAATATAATGTTAGCTATTATGAGTTTTTATTTCATGTTTTTTTAAGTCTATGTGTCGCTAAAAAAGTAGATGTTTTAATTTTAGAGGTAGGCCTTGGAGGGAGATTAGATGCCGTTAATTATCTAAATCCAAATGTCACCGCCATCACCTCGATCTCCAGAGATCATCAAGAGTTTTTAGGCAATTCATTTCGCCAAATCCTGTTAGAAAAACTTGGTATTACCCGACCTGGAGTTCCTTTGGTCACCGCATTTAACCTGAAGTTTTTAAGAGATCTCACCAGGGATTATTGTCAGCAGAATAAAATTATAAATATTGAGATGCATCAAGAAGCTGATTATTCCTATCAAAATCAATTGATGGCGAGGCAATTAAAGGCACTAATAGATGAAAATCCCCCCAGTGAAGAAAATATTACATTTCCCTGCACAAAAGGCAGATTTGAAAGGGTGACAATAGGTCGCATAAACATTACTTTTGTGGGAGCTCATAATTTAGAGGGTATGAGAAAATTAGCTCTAAGATTAAAGGGACATGGGCCCTTTGATGAACTCTATTTATCTTTTTCTAAAAGGCCCGAGGAAGAGATAAAAAATTGTATAAAAATTTTAGGGCAAGATAGCTCAATGTTTAAAGATATCTTTTTGACTTCTTTTGAACATCCGAAGGCGGCAAAAAAAATTGCGGGCCTTTCAAGCTATTTGGAAAACTGGAAAGAAAATCTTGAACAAGGCCTTAAGCGAAAAGAAAGAAAGGATATTTTGGTTACCGGTTCCTATTACTTTATCGGGGAATTTCAAAAAGTTCTTTTTAATTACGACGCTAATACTTTTAGCTAAGGACGCGTTCGCTTTTAAAACATCTTTTAATCTGTCTGAAAAAGAAAGTATTCAAATCCTATCCGAGAAGGCCTACAAGTGGCCAAAAGAAAAAAAGTTTGAAGCTATCGGAAATGTGGTCATTACTCAAAGGCCTAAGGCCATCTATGGTGATAAGGCCTCCATGACCTTAGATACGGGAGCAATCGAAGTTATTGGTAATGTTCGCTATGTAGGCCCTGAGATGACCTTGCATGGAACAGAATTTTTATACAATTTTAAAACTAAAAATTTCGAAATTAAAAATGCTCGGATGGAAACTGGTAGCTTTACTCTCTTGGCCAAGAAAATCTATCGAGGAGGGGATAATAAAATTATTGCCGAAGGGGCAGAGTTTACTACTTGTAAAGACTGTCCCCAATCCTGGACAATATATGGAAAAAAAGTAGAAGTTATCCCGGGAGAGTATATTTATCTGACTCATGGCTTTTTAACCATCAAAGGAGTCAGCTTCCTCTACATTCCCTATTTGGTATTCCCTATTAAAAAAGATCGGGAATCAGGCCTTCTTTTTCCCAATTTCAGATGGTCTAAACTGGTGGATGGCATTTTAACTCAACCTGTTTTCTGGGCCATTGATGATAACGTGGATATGACTTTTGAACCAGGAATTTACGGGACAAGGGGGTTTTATAATGAATATCAATACCGCCATATGTTTGGGGAGAAAAAGTGGTTTGAAATAAATTCAAACCAGGCGTGGGATAAAGTTTATCTGCCTGGAAAAACCGACTTTGATAGATCTGGAGAAACTTTTTTTCGCTACTACTTAAACTATGAACATCACTTTTCCTTTGGCCATGATTTTAACCATCATTTTAATCTAGATGGCATGCGGGATTTGGATATGATTCACGATTTTGCGCCCTATTTATATCCCAAGGTCGAAGGTTCTGAAGTTGGTATTAATACTTATTTAAACTTTAGAAAACAATTTTTTGATTTTAATATCATAGGTAACTTTAATCGAAACCAATTGGTTTCAGATCCTCTATCATTTGATGATTCTTATGTGCAGGTCTTGCCTAAAATGACTCTTTCAATACCTCCTGTAAGTCTTATTAATTTTGATTTTTTTCCTTTGCAGAGTATTTCTTTGGGGCTTAATGCGGATTATACGATTTTTAAACAAAATAAAAAACTTGAAAGAAAATATATAAGAAATGCAAACAGGGCCAACATTGAGGCCTTTGCAGATTGGAACCTGGGAAACTTAGGGGCCATTGATTTAAGGTCTAATGCAACTTGGGATGCTCAGTTTTACAAATTTCCCTATGAACAAGAGCAGTCTCTTTCCAAGCATACCTTTTTATTTCAATCTCAGATGAAGATGGAGTTGGCAGGAATTCACAAGATTTCTTATAAAGAAAAAATCCCTCGAGAAAATATTAATTTTGAAAAATTAGAAAGCAAGAAAGTTAGCAATATCACCAAAAAAAACTTGAATCTTATTGGCGATATGCCAAGTATAAATCAGGACAGGGAGATAAAAACTTTTCTGATAGATGAAAAATCCTATAGACATTCAATACTATTTTTACTCAATCACTACTATGCGGAAAAGACTAAGTTTAATGGCAATAAAAGATTTGAACAGCAAATTGTCACCGATCTTGGAACCTTTGATAACGTGGATGCAGTACGTGAAAATGAATATAAAATAAATAATGCTACCGCTAGAATTGTGCTCCCGATTAAAAATACTTTGGAGTTGAAATTAGTGAACTCATTGGTGCAAAAAACATCAAAGGGAACAGACCCTTTTATTGATGGCACAAATCTCTGGGATAATTTTAATTTTAGTAAGGTATTTCACCTACAAGTAGGGCAAGGTTATCGCTTTGATATTGAGTCTAATGATATCAAAGATAAGCTGACTAGGTTACAGCTTTCTTTAGGTCTGGAATATGAAGATGCTAGAATCGTTGCTTCTGAGTATTACTTTTGGAAAGAAGAAGGACATATTTTCACAATAAATTTTAATCAGAAATTTGACTCAGGTGATTTCGGATTTATCGCTAACTACAATACCTTCATTAGACCGGCCAACCAAAATATTAAGGCCTATGTTAACTACGGGCCAATCGATTTACTTAAAATTAGAACTTATTATGATTTTGATTTTGCTAATATGAAAACCAATGATTTTTTAGTAGGCGCTTTATTCTCTCCACCTAATAATTGCTGGAAAGTGGATATGAGTTATAGAATTACGCAAATTGATAGTAAGTTCTCTTTTAATATCCATCTTAATTATAATCAAAAGGCCTTTGGAAACGATGAATTCTAAGCACAAGGTTTTAATTTTTGATTTTAATGATAGCTTTACCTATAATGTGGCCTGTGAACTTTATCAACTTGGTATCAAAACTGAAGTGATTGCCAAAGAAAATATTTTAGAAACATTAGAAAAAGTAGTAGCTGATTTGAAAAAATGCGTTCTTATCTATGGCCCAGGCCCCGGCCATCCCGATGATTATGCTGAGCTTTTTCCTCTAATGATGAGAGGGCTTGAACATCCTAATATTTTTAACTTTGGTATTTGTCTCGGACACCAGCTGCTATGGCGGGCCAGAGGGCTTAAAGTGATCCCTTCAAAATTTCCAATTCATGGGCAAGAATTTAAATTTAACATTCCTCATTGGGAAGAATTTGAAGAAAATCTTTGGGGTAAAAAAGTTGATGTCCAAAGGTATAATTCTTTAGTGGTGGAAAGTTCTGATGAACAAACATTTAGCTTCCATCAGGGAGAAGTGATGGCCTCTCGGTTTGATCGAGGGATTAGTTTTCAGTTTCACCCAGAGAGTGTGGGAACTGAAAATCCTGCTATCTTTTTTAAATCAATAAAAAACTTCCTTACGGAACAAAATTAAAAGGTACAGTATGAAAATCTTAATAAGCAATGATGATGGTGTGTATGCAGAAGGTCTTAGGGTTTTATATGAGGCCGTTAAGGACTTGGGGGATGTAATGGTTATTGCCCCACTTGTAGAGAGATCTACTACAGGACATTCTCTCTCTCTTGATAATCCTCTGCGAGTCGTAGAGGTGGAAGAAAACTATTTTGGAGTTAGTGGCTTTCCAGCAGATTGTACTCTTTTTGGTATTGGCCATCAATTTTTAAAGACCTTTGGAAGGCCTGATTTGGTAATCTCAGGGATTAATCGCGGGGCCAATCTGGGCCAGGATATTTACTATTCAGGGACTGTAGCAGCAGCACGAGAAGCAGCTTTTCATGATATCCCAGGAATTGCCATCTCTACTGCTAGCCACTTTGGACATCCATCAGGAAATGAAGAATATCAAACGGCCGCGAATTTTATTAGAAAAATTTTGCTAAATGATGTCTCTAAAATTTTAGACCCGCTAACTTTAATAAATATAAATGTTCCAAATATAACGGAAGAAAAAGTTGAAGGGGTATCACTGACCAGACTTGGTCTTAGAAAATACTCAGAAAAAATTGCTGAAAGAAAAGATTTCAGAGAAAACCCTTATTATTGGATCGTAGGACACTATGAGGGGGTTGAGCTAGGCGAAGGTACTGATACAGGTGCCATCGAAAATAATAAGATTTCTATAACTCCTCTTAATCTTCTTCATTCTGGGCCCGATAAGATCCCACAATGGAAAAAATTCATAGAAGAAATTTAAATAAATTTTGCTTATCAATAATTTTTGTTTTGTTTCTCAGCTCCTGCTCATCGTCAGCATTTAAGTCTGGGAAGTATGTAAAAATTAGAGAAGGTGATAGCCTTAAATCTCTTGCCAAAGAATTTAAAATCCCTCATTGGATGATTGAAAAGGCCAATGAAGGAAGAGAGTTCAAAGCGGGAAATTGGTACTACGTCCCACTAATTAGAGGAATTGTAGGAACTATTGGGCACGATAATATCGCTCAAGTCCTAGCAACGGATGATTTCTCCTGGCCTGTCCCCGCAGTTAAAACCATTAGCTCTCATTATGGAGGGAGATGGGGGAAAAATCATAATGGTATTGATATTCCAGCAGCTATTGGAACTAGGATGGTTAGTGTGGCCGATGGAGTGGTGGTCTATGCTGATAATGGACTGACCGGATTTGGAAATTTAACAGTAATCGCTCATCGTTATGGACTTTTTAGTGTCTATGGCCATGCTGATAAAATATTTACTAAAAAAGGTGACAAGGTAAAAAAAGGTCAGCTTATCGCCCACGTGGGGAATACCGGAAGATCTACAGGGCCTCACCTACATTTTGAAATCAGATGGAATGGTAGACCTTTAAATCCTGAGGGGTTCTTCGAAAAATAATTACGTCTTAAATTTTTCAATTAACTTAATATACATAATAGCAGTGTTGATGGCATCGGCCAAAGCTGTGTGCTCTACATCTCCCATCTTAAAGTATTTCATCAAATTAGATCCTGAAGAAGAGTCCTCAGGAATCATGTTTGAATCAACAAAGGACATGGCCACGGAAGAGAGGTCAAGAACTTGATGATGAAAATAACGTCGCATAAAATCAAAACCTAAGTCTCGATTTAAAAAGGGTAGGTCAATGGCATTAATGGATTTACCAAATAATACAATTTTTCTATCATTAGTAGCGAAATAGTCCTTAACAGGAGATGATTCTAAATAGGCCTGGAATTCGTTTTTAAAGGCATTCATCGGAAGCCCTTCTTTATTGGCCTTTATTATCAATTCTTTATTGTGCTCAACTACCCAAGGATCTAGTTTTGGTTCTAGCTCTTTGTAGGTCGGGCACTTGATGTAATAAGATCGGGCCAGATTTTTTTCCAAAGTGCCTGTTGTAATATCAAAGGGAACCATGGCAAATTCGATTATATAATCAAATTCTTTTAAACCTGTTGCTTCAATATCAAAAGATAAGTATTTCATAGTTCTATCTTAACAATGGTGTGGAGTTTTAAAAAGATGTTTTATTAATGCTCTGTTTCAGGACAGCTAACAAAAGAATGGGCCCTTGGATCGCGAAAGAGACTACTGAGATTTCCAAATTTTCCCCAGGCCCAAATATATCCCAAGTTTGATGAGTGATAGAGAGGATATCCTTCTTTTCGTAACATATTTAGTTTTAGCTTTGAGCCCCTGCGAGATTCATAAATGATTCTTAAGGGATCGACTAGATGGAGATACCTAGCAGAAGTAATTAAATCATCTACATTTTTAAAGGAATCTATATAGTGTGCATTTCTTTTAAGAAAATGAGATAAATGCTGACCAGGGTCTTTTCCTTTAGAGGAAATAAAAATCATCTTATTTTCTTTTCTGGTTATTTTACAAAATCTTGCCTGATAACCTGTTCCAGTTCCTTGGAATAAATTTGTGCCCCATAATCCCTGTAAAGTATCGAGTGCTTGAGAAGTTACTCCTAAGGCAACAGAGCCTTCATCAAATAGACCAAAGTTAGCACTATCGCCATAAGCACCTTTGGATAAATATAAGGGCCGATTATAAAGATTTAAATCTATATTACAGTGGATATTGCTGTCACTGGTATTAATTTTAGATTTTTCACTTGGTATATATCTTACTAAAGTCTTAAATCTACCTACATTTTTTTTATTTTTATAGTATTTAGCAATTATGGATTTTAACTTTAATTTAGGAATAGATTCTCCCGGGTGAAGAATTTGCCCGGCCTTAAGATAGTAATTTTTAAGGTTTGATTTTTTCAGAATCTTTTTATTTTGCTTTAAAAAACTATAGAAGTTCTGACTTACCAAAATCGGCTCTTTTTGATATCTATCGATCAACCCACCTAGCCTTTTTAAGGAATACCTAGAAGAAAATGCCTTTAAAAGGCCATCTAATCCAAAGAGAAAGGGATAGGCGGGGGACTTTTTGGCAAAGAAATCAAAGTAGTAGTCTTTTCCTCGGTGGCCTATAAAGACCTGGTGCCTAGAGGTGGGGGATGCCTGATCGGGCCTGGAATTCATTTGCATTAAGGCATAGACAACATATCTATCGATAAAAGAAAGGTGGATTTTTTTCAATCTAAGGGTCTGAACCAGCTTACGGTAACTTTTTACAAAATTTTCAGAGGCCCCTAAAAGTTGATTAGCTTTTCTTTTGATCGGGCAATAGTTAAGGGCGGCCTGGTTTTTTTTTAATGCTTTTTCAACATCAGATTTTTCATTTTTTATGAACAAGCTACAGCTTGTGAGAAAAATGATTGCAAAAAGGGTAAGGCGTTTCATGGCAGATTTTTTTCATCAATTGCATAAAGCCCGTCTATCGAATCATCGTCTCCTGCAAAGGAAAAACCCTCATCGCCTGGAAGATCGGTATCATTTGAATAATTGGCAAGATTTAAGTTTGCTGCCTTTTTATTGGTGCTTCGAACAGTACAAATAACCCACATCCCTGAATGGTTTGGTCCTTTATTGGCCTGAGTATCGATAGAGAGTATTTCATAGCCCTGATTAATAAAGGAATAGAAGACTTTATCAAATCCTTTTTCCCGGTAGCCTGATTCTCTCGCAGGTGGTGAGGGAATGTAGTAGGTAAAGCTCTGAATTTTAAAACTTTTAGGGAAAAAAAATTGTTTAATTTGAAGTAGAAATTTTTGTATCATAGTTTATAAATCCTTAAAATTAATTTTAAGGCCAGTGCAAATTGGAGTCAAATAAGCGCTATTCCGGTTCAAAACAATATACTATTATCGCGGAAAACATTACCTAAAAAAAAATCATGTTTTAAATCTCATATTGAGGTAAAATTAAAAAGGAGAAGACAGGATGTCTTCTAGTAGTTAGCAGGATGCTAGAAATGGGGGCCTTTGCAGGGGGCCCCTTTTTTATTCCACTGGGCCTAGATCTAAATTTTTAGCACCCTCAGCTAGTTTGATAATTTTAAATTTATTCTTATCGGGAGAAAACATTCCCATCTCAGTTACGACCATATTGACTACCGCCGCACCAGTTAAGGGGAGTTCACAATGATCTTTTAATTTAGGTATTCCTTTTTTAGTAAAATGATTCATCATCACAATAACATTTTTTGAACCGTTGACCAGATCCATCGCTCCACCCATGCCGGTAACTTTTTTTCCCGGGATCATCCAGTTAGCGAGATTTCCCGCTACATCAACCTCCATGCCTCCAAGCACCGAAAAATCTATATGGCCTCCGCGAATCATGCCAAAACTTAAACTGCTATCAAAATAGGAAGCACCTTTGATAATCGTGACGGTTTCTTTCCCTGCATTGATAAGGGTTGGGGAGACTTCATTTTCAGTTGGTCTCTCTCCTACCCCTAGGATGCCATTTTCGGAATGAACCATAATATTTAAATCAGGTGGAAGTCTTTCGGCCACTATAGAGGGAAGTCCTATGCCTAAGTTGACACTGCAATTTTTGATAAAGAGTTTTATCACTTCATCGGCCATCTGCTCTTTAGTCCAACTCATGACTTAACCTTTCTATACTCGATATCATTTTTATAATCTTTTCCTTTAAAAATCCGCTGAACAAATATACCAGGTAGATGGACGTCTTCTGGGGCGATATCTCCAAGCTCTACGAGCTCTTCTACTTCAACTACAGTGATATCTGCGGCCATGGCCATTAAGGGAGAGAAATTTCTCGCCGCCTCTTTAAACCACAGGTTGCCATAGGGATCTCCCTTTTGTGCCTTAATAATGGCAAAATCGGCCCTTAGTGGGAGTTCTAGGATGCAAGGCCTATCAAAAACTTTGACCTCTTTTCCCTCTGAAATTTTGGTTCCAAATCCGGTGGGAGTATAAAAACCTCGGATACCCATCCCTCCAGCGCGGATTCTTTCAGAAAAAGTTCCCTGAGGAACGAGTTCAACTTCAATCTCATCTGCGAGCATTAACTTTTCTAGATCGGGATTTCCCCCAACATAACTACAGTAGGCCTTTTTAATTTTATTTTGCACCAGGATTTTAACCAGGCCCTTGCCAGCGTTTCCTATATTATTGGAAATAACCGTCAAATCTTTAACATCCATAAAAGTAATGGCATCGATACAATTTTCAGCTATCCCACAAAGGCCAAAACCACCGCTCATCAAGGTCATTCCCGAGCTTAAATCACTTAGCGCCTCGCTGGCACTTTGATATATTTTAGTCATTTAGAATTTCTTCCAATTTATTTAAGGCCTTTTTCAGTTCTTCGGGAGAGTAAGTCAGCGCCGGGGCGAGGATGATTCTATTTTTTGGTCGATAAAGATTAATTCCTTTATTTATAAAATCTTTCCAATTCATGTTTGAGTTTATTTTAATGGAAGCTAAAGGCCCTAGTGAGGTAGTTTTACTCACTATTTTAAGCTTATTGAAATCCCGCATTTTAGCAATCATTACCTGTTCGAGTTTTTTGATATTTTGGACAAAGGACTCATCAGTTAGATGATCAAGGACACCCTCAAGAGCGGCCAGTCCCAAAGGGTGAGCGGCGTGGGTAAGACCAAAACTTAACACCTTATCATCAAAAATCTTGGCAATTTTAGAGTTGGTCCAAAGGGCGCCAAGTGGAATCATTCCACCACTTATGGATTTGGCCATACAGATCATGTCTGGTTTTATATCAAAGTGTTGAAGCCCAAAAGGTTTGCCTGTTCGATAAAAACCGCAAGTGACCTCATCGATAATTAAGAAGATATTATATTCAAGACATAGTTTTTGAATGCTTTCCCACCAGGATTTAGGAGGGATAGGAGCTTCATTTTCACGGGTAATAGTAAAGGGCTCAAGGCAAAAAGCAGCGATATTTTTTGGACCTATCTTTTCAATTAGCTCCCTGGTTTTTACACCACTGGGATCCTCGTTTGGTTCTGGGATATGAATGGTTTGATCTTCAATTCTAAAGTGATCTTTAACTCGCCAATCATCTGTGATGGAAAGGGCCCCGAGAGTGGCCCCGTGGTAGGCCGATTTTCGGGATAAAATTATATTTCCCTGTTTTAAAAACCTCGCCATCTTAAGGGCATTTTCCACTGCTTCGGCGCCGGAGACGGTATAAAAAATCTTCCCTGGAATTCCTATGAAATCTACTAGCCGCTTGCTGACATTTTCTTTTAGCGGATAAACAGCTTTTGAAAAGGCCAGGGGAAGTTGGTCTAATTGGGCCTTGATCTTATCTTTTATGAGGGAGTCATCGAGGCCGAAGGCGGCATGAAAAGTTAAGGAGCAGAGATCGGTAATCACTTTTCCATCTTCAGTGGTGAAAGTATTCCCCGAACCACTTTTAAAATGGATGAATTGATCGGTATTTTGTTTACTCCACGTGAAGTAAAAGGGGTAGTCCATTAGTTAACCTTAGAAAAAGATCCTCCCTCCAGTTTAAAATTATGTTCTAAAAAGTTTTGATCGTAAACCGGACATCCTCGCCAAAAAGAGAAATATTTATCATTAAAATCGGCCACGGCGCCACCGCACGTCATAGAAGGGTCTTGAGCTCCACTTTGAAAGTGGGAACAGATGGATTTTGGGTACCCATCGTGGTCCATAAGCAGCTCTTTCATGTCCTTCGCATTCTTGACGTTTTTTATTTTTTCCGCCAAGAGGTCATACCTAACAAAAGTTGTGCTACTTAGAGATTCTTTCATCTCAAGAGGTAGCGTTGCCTCTCCTAGGCAGTGGTTGGTATGAAAGATTTCCCCGGTCTTTCCTGGTTCAACAGCTAAGACTTTTTCTGAAACCTCTGGAGTGATCTCCCAGTGCTCACCGATGTTTGGTGAAGATAAAAGGTAGTTATGGCCTGAGGTCACAGGTGAGCTTAGAAGGCCCTTTCTCATCTCATCTATTGAGTTATATTCTAAAATTTTTCTAATAAGTATTGGCCAGATAAGCCCTATTTGGGCATTTCTAGTATTTATATTATTTACCCCTATAAGGTTTTGGGAGGTGTTCACTCCCATCATACCGACACATCCTACCAGAGAGAAAAGTAAGGCCTCAGGTTTATTATCTTTTGCGGGGATATGCAGGACACTTACATAATTTTTGGCCGTCCCATGCATGTCCCAAGTTTGGCCGGCAATAGTTTTCTCTTTTCTCGCCACGTGTAGGGTGGAGCAACCTTCTTCTGGTAGTTCAATATCTCTAAAATCTGTATAGTTATTGAGGATAACAAGTTCTTCCAATGAAATGCCTGAACCTTCGGAGATTCCTTTGAGCTCTTCTGCTAATTCGGGAGAGTATTCGCTTGATACTCTAAGCTGTTCTAAAGCAAGACCTTTCAAGTCTCTTTTTAAGGCAGGGTTTCTCGCTAACATTAATTCGGTTCTTATTTCGACCAGTTCTTTAATTCCCTGGCGAAATTCCTCTCCATGTTGATGGCCCCATTCTTTATAGCTTTTTCCAGCTTCAAATTTAATATAAGGGAAATTAAAATCATTCATTTAAAAATTCCTCCATGGAGCTTTTGTTTGGACAGACGATATAACCATTTCCAGATGCTTTAAACCATTTTGCCACCGGAGAAGGTATGTCACCTTCAAAGTATCCAACGCCAAGATTGATATTGTTTATCCTAATAGGATATTTTTCTAAAAGGGTTTGAAGTTTCTTATGAAACTTTTGTTTAAGCTCTAAAAAGTCTTTAGGATTTTTAATGACTTTTTTCATCACTTCGGAATAAGCGCCAAAAGAATATTCATCTCCATCCCAAGTGCTAATTAGCATCAGTGGTTTTGGGAGGAAGAAATTCTTGGATAAAAAGCAAACACCTGCTTGTCCACCAAGAAAGTTAAGGCCACAATCAGGCCTTACTAAATGGCACATAAAAAAGTTTTCCGGGTCATAACGGTAAAAAGAAGATGCTGT
>QNFX01000061.1 GCA_003650125.1 Campylobacterota bacterium | reverse complement strand
TGCAAATTTTAAAAACTACAAGTCACTACAAAATTTAAATTATTTTGCGTCAATTATAACCAAAAAATATATCAATTAATCAAGCTGATTTATTTTTTCCCACCGAGTGGCTTAAGTTTGTTTTTTAATGGCTCTGGACCTTCTCCTGGGAAGAATTTCTTACGGATCTGACTGATCCATGCTTTGTTTGCATACTTGTAAGCATTCTTTTTTAGCCAGTTCATCATATTTTGAGGAATCTGAATTTCTTTTGAGTAGTGTTTATATCTGTTCCTTTGATAGAAATTTAAATCCCGAACGCCATATCCCGTCCAAGAGTCAAAAACAGCACCTTTAGGCCATATGTTGGTTGGCTCCAATAGAAGATAGTTGTGGCTTATGGCCTTGTTGCTGATTATGGCCAAATCTTTAAAGCCTAAAACATAGATATGAATGGCGCCTTCTAAGGCCTGCATTTCACAATTAGCAAAATTCTTTTCACGAACTCTTTCAAGTGCACCGCTTAGTTGATTTTCTTTAAAGTGGTGGGGAGAGAGAAGTTCTCCAGTCACTGGTTCTTTATTGATATAATTTTTTTGCAACATTCCCAATCTCTTTAGAGTCTGATTCGGATAAACTCTTTTGGCCGTCTTTGTATATTGTTTGGCCCTTTTACGTGTGATAAAAGTACTATTCTTTATCATGGCCTTTTGGTAACCAGTTGTAGATAACTGGTATTTTTGACCTATTAATTCAGATAAATAATTTAGGGCACCTTCGACTTGTTTTTTAGGGCCTTTGGCCTCGCCTATGGTTGCATATAAACAGAATATAAATATCATCCCAGATTTTATAGATTTCATAAATTTTGCTCCTTAATTTATTTTTTCCCACTAATAGGCTTAAGTATAGTTTGTAAGGGGACCGATACCCCCCGGAAATATTTTCTTCGGATATCTACGATCCATGCATTATTTGCAGAAGTAACAGCATTTTTTTTAAGCCAACTCATCATACTTTGGACCATCTCAATGTTGGCACTACTGTGCTTATACTTAAGCTTAGTTGCGGTATTAAGTTCCATAAAACCAAAGCCCGTCCAAGAATCAACAATGGCCCCTTTAGGAAAAAGATTGTTTGGTTCTAAAACAACATAATTGTGGCTTATTGCTTTATTACTAATAACTGAAATATTTTTGAAACCTAAAGCATAGATATGAATGGCAACTTCTAAGGCCTGCATATCACAGTTAGCAAAGTTTTTTTCACGAACTCTACCGAGACAAGAGGTTAGTTGACCTTCATTCATTTCATGGGGAGAGCTCAAAAAACCCGATTCCGGCACACAATTAATATATTTGCTTTGTAATAATCCCAAATTTTTAAGAGTCTCGGTTTTGAACAATTCTTTTGCTTTAGCGGTGTATTCTTGGGCCCTTTTAGGGGTAAGTCTCCTTGTATTCTTGACCATGGCCACCTGATAACCAGTTGTAGATAATTGGTATTTTTGAGCTATTAATTCAGACAAATAATTTAGGGCACCTTCAACCTGTTTTTTTTGATCGTTTCCTTCTCCTATTACTGCGTATAGACAAAAAAGAAATATCATTCCTGCTTTTATCGATCTCATATTCTAACATCCAAATTTTATAATAATCATATTTAATAAATAATAAAGAAAGCCTATTTATCGGATTTTGAGAATAAAAAAAAAGGCAAATTATTAAGGTTTAAATAATTTTTATTTAAGAAAGTTTATTAGGAAAATACTAATGGTGGTGGAGGTGGTGGAATAATCCTAAGAACCTGTAATCTATAATTTTGCAAATATTAAAAACTACAAATAACTACTTTTTATTTTTTTAACCCTATTCTTTTTCGTTTCCTGGGAAGGGTAGGTGCTTCTATCTCCAAATTATCTAACCTCTCAAAAACGATTCTAAATAATTTATCAGTACCCTTTTCTAATTTTTGCATTCTGGAAGAAAGGGACTCATCGTTGGCAAGAAATTCTCTTATCTTTGTAAAAGTCCTCATAATTGCAATGTTAACCGAGATGGCCCTGTCCGAATTAAGGATTCCAGAAAGCATGGCAACACCACTTTCTGTGAATGCTAGAGGTAATTTTCTTCGACCTCCATGTAAACTTGAAGTCACAAATTGTGACTTCAAGTTTGTAAATTCCTGTTTTGACAGCTGAAACATGAAATCTGATGGAAAGCGTTTAATATTTCTCTTAACCGCCTGGTTTAATACTTTGGTATCAACCTCATATAGCTCGGCCAAATCACTATCCAGCATTACTTTTTGACTACGGACCACAAAAATCATTTTCTCAATTAATTTTGGCGATATCTTTTTCATTCCATATAACTATTAAGCTACTTGTATTTAAGCAATCGAATATCTGGATTTTTTCATTTTTGAAAAATTTTGGTGGAGGTTATCTCAACCTCCGAAAGCCCTTTTGAATCGTCACTTCATTAAATCTCGACATATTAATGTACAAATTTAACCGATTCTCTTCCCAATTATCTTAGAAGACCCCCTCTCATCATTAACTTTGGGGTGAGTTTTTGTTCTTTGAAGTTATGAAAATAAGTGCCTAACTTATCCTATCCTTTGAAAACGTTACCATCAAAGTTCGAGTAATCTTTTAAATCCTCAGACCGTATTGAAGCCGACAAAAGCTCAACGCTGAACTTTATCTTTCAAATTAGTTCCTTTAAAACTCACTGAAATTTCAGCTACAGCTTCCGCAACATCCATCATTTTCTTCCTCTTGCTTACTTTTAGAAGAGTCATCTTTTTTTATTTTTTCAGATTCCTCACTCTTTTCTTTTTCCTCTTCTTTCTTTTTTTCATCATTCATTTTTGACTCCTTATATGTCAATTCCAATCTAATAAACGTTGTTCACCTGTAATCTTTTGAATTTCAGTAATATCTTGAGACATCTCGATTACACCTTTGTATTTATTTTTCAAGTCTCTGAGTGCAAAGTACCGAATATGAATCATTTTACCTTTGAAATTAATCCAAAACTCAGCTTCATCCTTTGTTCCAGCTTTGAATTCTTCAAGAATCCTTAAAACCAAATCAACCGATTTCGGAGGATGACAAAACTTTACTTCTCGACCAATAATCCCTGCTGACCTTGGGAAAACTCGATTATCACCTCTATTATAAAAAAGAACCCTATCATTTTCATCTACATATGTTAAATCAACAGGCATAAATTTTAATAAAAGATTGATTTGTTCTACATTCAAATAACCTTCATCCAAGTGAAAGCTATCTGCTATTGAAAAAGATAAATCTCTTTTTTGTGTGTCTTGAGATGGATGAATATATTCATCGGCAGGATAGGGCATTGGACTATCTTTTAGCATCCAACCTATTTCTTCATCTCCAATTTTCATTTCTTTCCAGTCTTCTTCTTTAAGAAGCTCTAGAGCGTAAGGAAAAAGCCTTCCTTCTTCAACCTGAAAAAGCCTATTGAGCTCACTCGCAATTTTATGTATCTGATGATTAATTGATGAATATTCTTTTGCTTCAATATGAGAGCGAACACTTCTGATCATATCTCTAATTTGATCATGAAATGACCACATTCCTTGGCTTGGTCCTGTCCATCCATATTTTTCTAAATATGGAAAAAGTTGATTCTCTTTTCTAGCAAACTTTTTTTCGACTTCACTTAATTGATTAAATAAATTAAAAAATGCTTCATAGTCATTTTCTATTTTCACTTCTAAAATTTCTTTTAAAATTTCATTTATAAAATTATTCTCATCAAAATATACTTTAATTGGATGGCCATCGGGTAATTTTCTTGAAAACTCTGGATAATGATTCATTTTTATTCCTTAAGAATTTAAGGCTTTTGGAAATAAAAAATCATTCTCGATCGCTATATGTTCTCTGATTTCCTTTTCAAGAGTTGCAACGCCACTGTATAATGCTTGCCAGCTACCACAGGCACCTTCTGGTAAAACATAATCTTTTGCTAAGTTCTTAAGATTTTCTAAGTTACTGATATGGTCAACATGTTCATGTTGCATTACTTGGATTGGCCCATGGGCCATCATACCTTGTCCATTTTTTATCATTGGAAAAAGGATCTCTTCCTCTTTTTGCATATGTGAACTCAATTCCCCATAAAGATGTTTAAGAAAATCTGCTAATCCCTTTGGAACATCAGCATGATCTGCATGAACAGATTCAACTTTCTCACTAAGTGGAATAAGCATTTCCAAATCTGCACGATGTTTTGCATGGAAGACCTCTAAGATTTGATCAATCATTTTTGTGACTTCCATAAGATTCCATTTTTGTGAATTACTATTATTATTCATTTTTTCTCCATTATTTGCCTTCTAAGACCAAATTGATGCCAATTTTAATATTTTCACGACCTATTTGTTGCCAGCCGATAGGCCATCTAGACTCTTATAAAGAGTCCTCTCTTTAATACCTTACGTATTAGAACATCTACAGCATATTGATATATATAATTTATATCTTTGTAAACAACAAATATCATTGTAGGTATAACTATGCGTTTAAAAACAAAAACAGACTATTGCATAAGAATTCTCATCTACTTACAGAGCAATAAGGGGAAAATACGAATTCAGGAGATTGCTGATAATTATCAAATTTCAAAAAACCATTTGAGTGTAGCAGTCAACATGCTTTCTGATCTTGGATATATTCTCACGACCCAAGGGCCTAAAGGTGGGGTCGAATTTAATGAAAATTCCAAAAATAGGACTGTAGGTGAGTTAATTTCAAAAATTGAGAAATTTGAAATTGTAGAATGTTTTGATCCGGGAAGTAATACATGCACATTAAATCCCCAGTGCAAATTAAAAGGTATGCTTACGAAAGCTACATCTTCCTTCTTAAATGAGCTTAAGAAGTATAAGATCAAAGATCTTGTATAAACAATGGCCCTTCCACCTTTAATATTACATTACTGAAAACAATATTGCAGACTAACCACAAAATTTAGCCAAAGTTGAATAGATTCAAAAGGTTAAAATATATTACAGAAAAATGGTGGTGGAGGTGGTGAAAGCTTCCTAAGAAGCCGAAATCCTTAATTATGCAAAAATTAAAAACTACAAATCACTACAAATCTATTTTTTAATACCTATTTTTCTTCGTTTCCTTGGCAAAGCGGGAGTTTGAACTTCTAAATTATCCAACCTTTCAAATACGATTTTAAATAAATTATTCGAGTCTTGTTCTAGATTTTTTATTTTCTCTTCTAATTTAATATTTGTAGTCAGATATTCCCTAATTTTAACAAAGGTTTTTACGATTAAGATGCTTACCTCAACGGCAGTTTTACTTTTTAAGACTGCAGACAACATAGCGACACCATGCTCTGTAAAGACATAAGGTCTATATTTTCGACCTTTTGTAGAATCTCTAAAGGTCACAAATTGTGACCTTAAATCTTCCATTTCATCCTTATCTAATTGGAACATAAAAGAAGTAGGGAATCTTTTAGGGTTCCTTTTGACCGCCTGGTTAAGAACCTTGGTAGCTACTCCATACAGCTCTGCCAGGTCGGAATCTAGCATCACTTTTTCACCCCTAATAATATAGATCATTTTTTCAATTTTTTTAGATATTAATCTGGACATGAAAAGTTCCTCCAAAGAAAAATATTTGTCCAATTTGCTGTAAAAAATCAATAAAAGAGTGTGAAATAGATGAAATTATTTCATTTCTGAAACATTATGGTGGAGGTGGTGAAAGCTTCCTAAGAAGCCGAAATCCTTAATTATGCAAAAATTAAAAACTACAATCCACTACAAATCTATTTTTTCAATCCAATTTTTTTTCTTTTTGGTGATAATTTAGGAATTATAATTTCTTCTATATTATCTAAACGCTCAAATACTATTTTAAATAAATGATTCGTCCCTCTTTCAAGTTTATCGACTTTTTGAGAAAGATCTTTTTCTAATAATAAAAAACTTCTAAGTTTTGTAAAGATCCTCATAATAGCAATATTTACTTGGATGGCCTTTGGACTTTTAAGCACCGAAGAGAGCATCGCAACTCCATTTTCAGTAAAAACATAAGGTGCATACCTCCTTCCACCATATGATCTTGAGGTCGCAATTTGCGACCTCAAGATTTCTGACTCCTCCTTGGTTAAATGGAAAATAAAATCGGAAGGAAACCTTTCAATATTTCTCTTAACCTGTTCATTTAACCTTTTTGTAGGAATCTCGTAGAGATCTGCGAGGTCGCTATCTAACATGACATTCTGCCCCCGAATAACATAAATCTTATTTTCTATGTTTTTTATTGTAATTTTTGACATACTCAGATCCTCCCTTAAAAAGAGAAGTCTCTTAAATTGGTGAATAAAAAACAATAATTAGGCATGAAATAGATGGAATTATTTCATTTTTGAAAAATTATTGGTGGAGGTGGTGGGAATTAAACCTGGGTTTAATTCCCCGTAGAGATTAAGATTTTTTTATCATATTTAGAAAATCAGCTGGTAGCGGGAAGAAGGTGGTGGTTTTTCCATCACCGCTTGAGATCTCTTTCATGGTATCGAGATAGCGAAGAGTGATGGCATCTTTTTGTGAAGCGAGGATCTTGGCCGCTTCGGCCAATTTTGTTGCGGCCTGAAGCTCCCCTTCAGCAGAGATGACTTTTGCTCTTTTGTCCCTTTCCGCCTCTGCTTGCTTGGCCATAGCTCTTTGCATTTCAATAGGCAGGTCGATGGCCTTCACTTCAACCGCTGAAACTTTTACTCCCCACGGCTCAGTTTGCTCATCAAGAATACTTTGCAGTTTGTGATTGATCTGATCTCTTTGTGAGAGAATTTCATCGAGCTCAAATTGGCCAATGACTGATCTTAGCGTGGTCTGGGCAATCTGGCCGGTGGCGAGCAGAAAGTCTTCAACCGCGATGACGGATTTATCCGGATGCTCAACACGAAAATAGACAACCCCGTTAACTTTTAAGGTTACGTTATCTCTTGAGATAATATCTTGAGAGGGAATATCCATGGTGACCGTTCGAAGATCCACCCTTTGCATTTTTTCCAGTCCGGGGATTAAAATGATAAGCCCTGGGCCTCTCACACTGGTGAAACGGCCTAGTCTGAATACTACCGCCCTTTCGTATTCATTTAGAATTTTTACGGTGTTAAAAATTAAAATAAGCAGTATGACTGCAAATGGAATCCAGGTCATCATAAAGACACTCCTATATTTCTAGATAAATTTCTTCTTTGTTCTCGCCTATAACTTCTACAATATCTCCAATTTTGTGGAGATGCTTTGATTTTGCCTTCCAGATTTCTCCAGAGATTTTTATTTGGTAAACGTGTATTCCCTCTTCATGGGATTCAAGCTCAGTGGTAACCGTGCCATGTTTCCCCTTAAGCGTATAGTAATCATCGTGTTTTTTTTTCTTTTTATGCCCGATATCCCAGTAGAGAAAATAACCAATGAGTCCGATAAAAATCACAATGGCCCCTACCACTGAGGCAATGACTGAAGTTGAAAGCTCAATATAGGCATCATCAGTCCTAAAAAGGAATAGGGAACCTGCCACCAGAGATGAGATTCCTGCTAGAGTGAAAATTCCATAACTAGTTATATAGGCCTCCAGAATAAATAAAATAAATGATAAGACAATAAGTCCTATACCGCCAAAATTTAGTGGAAGAACTTGAAAGCCGATAGCGGCCAAGATTAAAAAGATTGCACCAACGGACCCGGCAATGAATCCTCCAGGAGCTTGTAGTTCAAAATAAATTAAAGCGGCACCAATTAAAAATAAAATATAGGCGAGAGAGGGATTGGCAAAAATGTTTAATAGCTTTTGTCCGGCATCCATTTCAAAAAGAATTAGTACAGGATTGTTGGTTACTAGTTTGTAGGTAGTTCCCCTTATTGTGATCATTTTATTGTTTATTGCATCAAAGACATCTTTTTCTTTATTGGCCAGGCCATCGATTAATTTTTTCTCAAGTGCTTCAAGAGATTTATAAGTCGTGGCATTTTTAACCATCTCTCCAAAGGCCTCAGGGTTTCTACCTCGGGACTCGGCGAGGCTTTGAATAAGGCCTATGAGTGAGTTCATGGCCTTCTTTTTCATGTCTCCCTTTTTTATATCTCCAGTAATTTCAATCGGCGTAGCAGAACCCATGTTGGTTCCTTCGGCCATTAGGAGAATATGCGCGCCACTAGCAATAAGAGCACCAGCACTAGTGGCAGAAGCGCCTTCTGGAGTTATCCAAATAACGGTGGGAATATCACTTCCTCCCATCAAGGTGAGAATATCTTTAGTCGTAGATACCAGTCCTCCAGGAGTATTTAACTTAATTAAAATAAGTTGTGCACCTTTATCCTTGGCAGCTTTAAAACCTTCCTTTAAGTAACTTAAAATGGCGGGGTTGATGGAAGAGTTGATTTCCATCTGTAGAATTTTATCTACCTCATAGATTTTATCTTGAGCAAAAAGTGGGGAAATTAAAAATAGAAATAAAAATATTATTCGCATAAGTGAATAATATTTTAGGTCAAATGTATTTTTTAGTCTAGCGATTTAAGGAACTCAATAATTTGATTATGGGCCGCAATGAGATAGGTTTAATTATGTATAAAAAAATATTTAGTCCAGGATTTGCTGATACCGACGCATTAGGTCATATTAATAACACAGTGTTTCCATATTGGTTTGAGAATGCCCGAGCAGAAATCTTTGAAATCTTTACCCCTGACCTAGATCCTAAAAAGTGGGTTTTAATACTCGCTAAGCTTGAGGTGGATTTTAAGGCACAATGTTTTTATGGAACCGATGTTGAAGTTAATACCTATATTGAAAAGGTTGGTAATGCCTCCTTTGTCGTGCTCCAAGAGGTTGTTCAAAATCAAGATCTTGTAGCAGTGGGGAGATCTACCATGGTTCATTTTGATCATAATACTCAAAAATCCAAACCACTTCCCACTGATATTAAAGAGATATTATTAAAACACCTGAAAATTTAAGGGCCTATAAAAAAACTATCTAAAGAAGACAGTTCGTATCATACCAGCAAATAAACTTAGGATTTTTAACATAATTCCTAGTGCGTAGCGGTCAGTTGCTCTTTGGTCGGAACCTTTAGATCCCAAACAATTCCAAATACTGAAAGTAGCTTTAATAGATAGAAGGAAATATCAAATTCCCACCACTTAAATCCATTTCTCGCGGACCAACCATATTTGTGGTGGTTATTATGCCAACCTTCACCAAAGGTTAAAAGCGAAACAAAGGGATTATTTCGACTAAAATCACCTGAGTTTTTATACCGCTGATATCCCCAAATATGACAAACAGAATTTACCATAAAAGTGGAATGCCACATAAAAACCGTTGAGATAAAAAAGCCCCAGACTAAAATCTGCAGGCCTGAGGTTCCAAGCTCTGGGTATAAGGAGTTTAATAAAACACCAAGTCCGTAAAATGCAACGATTTGGAAAAGTATTACAAAGGCATAGTATTTATTAAGTGCTTTTAGTTCAGGGAACTTGCCTAAATCATTGCAACGAATTTTACTTTTTTTATAAGCATCTTGTGACCACATCCAGCCTAAATGTGCATGATAGAAGTTATGTACTATCGGTGAATGAAGATCTTCTTCTTGATCTGAATGTTTATGGTGACCACGGTGAGTGGAACTCCACCAAAGAACTCCCCCTTGATTAGCTGCAGAACCCATTAGAGCGAGGATAAATTGAAAAAAACGACTAGTTTTAAATGATTTATGGGAAAAATAGCGGTGATATCCCATGGAAATACCAAGGCCTCTTACAACGTAAAAAATAAAGGCAATTAAAAACGCTACAGGGGTAACCCCTGTTGAGATAACTAGTAAAATACCAAGATGTATTAATATCATTATCGTGGCATAAGTTATTGCTGTTTTTTGTTCTCGAGATAGGCCGGTTTGGGCCGGAAGGGTTAATGTTTCCATACAAAATCCTATAAAATTTGGGTTGAGAAAATTTAACTTAGAAGTAAAAAAGATTCAATAAATATGTGAAATTATGTAATTTTTATCTTTAAAACAGTAGGGCAGTGATCAGATCCCATAACTTTGGGCAAATGATAACAATCGCTTACACTTTTTAGCATTCCTTGAGTGATAAAAAAGTAATCGAGCCGCCAACCAATGTTTCGTTCCCTTGCATTGGCACGATAAGTCCACCAGGTGTATTGCCCTTCTTCTCCAGGATGGAGCTCTCTAAAGATATCGGTAAAACCCTGATTTATGAATTCATCAATCCAGGCCCTCTCAATTTGTAGAAATCCCGTGGAATTTTTATTTGCTCGAGGATTTTTTAAATCTATCTCACTGTGGGCGGTATTAACGTCTCCAGTTATGATAACGGGTTTTTTCTTTTCCAGTTCCAAGGCCCGCTTTGCGACTGCTCGGGAGTATTCCAGTTTGTATGGAACTCTGCCATGATCTCTTTGGCCGTTGGGAAAATAGCCATTAATGAGAAAGAAATCATTATACTCGGCAATTACCGTTCGTCCTTCGCAGTCAAATTTGGGAATCCCCAGGCCTATAGTCACCTTAGGTTCATCCAAGGCCTTTAAAGAAAAGATGGCAGTCCCTGAGTACCCCTTTTTTTCGGCGCTACTGTAATAGGTAAGATAGTTGTTATTTTCGACTAAGGATTCATCTAGCTGCTCTGGTGAGGCCTTAGTCTCTTGTAAACAGACAATGTCAGGCCTTTCAGTATTTAACCAATCCTCAAAACCTTTACGCTGGCAGGCCCTGATTCCGTTAACATTCCAAGAGACTATTTTTATTTCCATAAATAAAATCGATTTAATAGGTTTCTAACCAAAGTAGGGCAAATGATTGAAATTTCCAACATTTTTTTTGAATTAAACAATATTTGGCCTAAGACTTTAGCAGATTTTGCCGACTAGGAAAATAGAAAAAATTGAGTAAGCAAAAAAAGGGGATACATATGCGTTGCTTTGAAAATATTGCCAAACTAATTAGAACTAAAAGAATTAACCATCCAAAATCCTACTCTCAGTCGGAACTTTCTAACTTGTTAGGATATAAGAATGGGCAATTTATCAGTAATGTTGAAAGGGCATTGTGTAATATACCCTTGAAAATGTTAGGAAAGGTTTCAGAGGTATTAGAGATCCATCCAAATGATCTAAAAAGAGCTATGGCCTGTGATCTTGATAGAACTCTTGATAACTATCTTACCTATTCACAAAGCACTAATACCGTTGAAGAAGTGAGAGTAGAGGGAACAAGAACTGAAGAAACTGGTACGGTAGAAGTTCAGGAATCTGAAGTTATCAGACCAGATTGGAAACAGGCAGCTTAAAGTCCCTTATAGGTCTTATAATCATCGATGGTACCGACACTTTCTTCGGTATCATCTGCGTAATCACTTTGCATTTGGGAAGCAAGGAAGTGTGGGTCTTCGGCAGCCCCTTCCAAAACTTCTAGCTTTCCAACATCATCAATTCCACGATTTTCTGAATAGGTCGTCTCATAGTTTAACTTAGGAAAATATTTACGGAAGATTTCAACCTGTTCAGGGGTTAAGGCCTCTTCAAACTTTCTTAGCTTATCGAGTCCACGATAGTAATTATCTTTTAACTTCTTAGTAGCTTTACCCCGCCCAAAGGCCTCAAAAAATTTCCTTCTGGCCGCTAAATATTGTTCATAAAAGGAAAAGTAGCTATTGATAAACTTTTCTTTGCCATAGATATTCTTCTTCCCACCTTCTGCAGGTTTTCTTCTCTGGTAGTAGCGACTTTTCTTCTTTTTGGAATGTCCCTTATAGGGTTTTCTTTCTTGGTTCACCTGTCTTTTATAGTCTGTGATGGCCTTTATCGTCAAAAAAAAGACTGCAAAAGGTGACCTTTCATGTTAGTTAAAGGGCAAATAAAGGAGATAAGTATGGGAAAACGAGTAAAAATTGCAGTTACTGGTGCTGCTGGTCAAATTGGTTATGCACTACTATTTAGGATCGCTTCGGGGCAAATGTTTGGGCCTGATACTGAGGTCGAACTACAATTGATAGAATTAGAAGTTGCACTTGGTGCCTTAGAGGGCGTTAGGATGGAGCTAGATGATTGTGCTTTTCCTCTACTTAAAAAAATAACCTGTACTCACAAGCTTGAAGTTGGTTTTAAAGATGCCAATTGGGCCGTCCTAGTAGGTTCTGTTCCGAGAAAAGATGGAATGGAGAGATCTGATCTACTCAAAATTAATGGTGGAATCTTCACTGCTCAAGGTAAGGCCATTAATGATCACGCTGATGCAGATTGTAAGGTTTTTGTTGTGGGGAATCCTTGTAACACGAACTGTTTAATTGCGATGAATAATGCACCTAAGATCCCTAATCAAAATTTCTATGCCATGACTATGCTGGATGAAAAAAGGGCAAAAACCCAACTGGCACAAAAAGCTGGAGTAGATGTTACGGAAGTTAAAAATGTAACTATTTGGGGAAATCATTCGGCCACTCAGTTTCCAGACTTTCAAAATGCTAAAATCTCGGGAGCACCTGCCTCTGATAAAATTACTGATACAAAATGGCTTCAAGGTGAATTTCTTTCAACAGTGCAAAAAAGAGGGGCCGCGATTATTAAAGCGCGAGGACTTAGCTCTGCCGCTTCTGCTGCCAATGCTGCTGTAAGTGGTGTTTATAACCTAACTCACGATACTCCTGCTGGAGAGACCTTTTCTATGTGTCTTGCTTCTAAAGGCGAGTATGGAGTTGATGCCGGACTTATCTTTTCTTTTCCCTGCCGAGTTGAAAACGGTAAAATAAAAGTAGTTGAGGGGCAAACCCACGATGATTTTGGGACAGAAAAATTTAATGTCACATTAGATGAGCTACGCTCTGAAAGAGATACAGTTAAAGGAATGGATTTAATCTAGTCCTTTTTAATTAGGCCAAAAAAATGCCGTTGTTCTTCAATGGAAAGGGGACTCATAAGTTCCCCTTTCCTTTTTACTCCCACATTCGTAATAAGCTTTATATTATCTAAAATTTTGGCACTAAGAGATTTCCCTATATTGGCAAGCCAAGGGGGGAATTGTTCTTTCATTTGATCGCCCGGGATAATTGTAACCGTACTGTCTTCTAAGGCCACGAAATAAAGTACTCGTTTAATGTCTAGGAAAAAGCGCAGAGTTCCTAGGAATTTCCCTGGTTCACAAACTTTGATGGGGTCGATGCGACTTCCTGTGACATGAAATGCCAAAAACTTTCCTGATTCTACCCGATATAAATCGTTATCTGCTTCTCCTGCATGAATAAGTATTTCATCTTTTTTTACTTCTCTTGTTTTTAGATCGGCCATTCTCTCTCCCTAATCTTTAAAGAAAATATTTATTTTTGGTGCTAGTTTATTTACTAAAAGTGAGTAGAGTTCCTTTAGAGGGAAAATCTCATCTTCAAATAATTGTTTATGGCCAAAGTGCTCATTCACAATTTGATCAAAATCAATAAGCGGAATTTTTTGAAGGTAGGCAGTGTTTCTAATAATATTGTTAAAAACAATATTACTTCTCCAGGCAAAACAATCAAATGCAGTCCCTTGTTCTAGTATTGCCCTGGCCTCTTGAAACTTCCCCATCATTTTTAAGGAAAGGCCAAGCAAAAAATAATTGTGAGCATTTCCTGGAATCGTCTCACCAATTTTTTTTAATTCATTAAAGGCCTGTTTGGTTTGTCCGGCCTTAATCATCTTTTCTAATGTTCTATGCTCTGCTGCCAAAGAGTTAGAGAGACTATTGGTGCAGGTCTCTTTGGGCGGAATGCTTAGGTTGATAGGGGTAGTTATTAAAAATAACTTAAATCTTTTTTCTTTGCTTAAAGAGATGAGCTCATCTAACTCCCCTTGAAAGATCTTATATCCCATTTCTAGTTGGATTTGTTTTTTTATCACCGGCAGTTCTACTATATTTTTTACAAGCTTAGATTCTAGTAATATATATCTTTCGTAGGAGTAAAAATATTTGGAGAGAGGAGGGAATGAAATAATGGAGGAGAGAACCTTTGGATCATTATATTTTTTTAAATTTGCATCAAGGTTTTTATTCTCTTCTAGGTAAAACTTTTTTTCATAAAATTCTTCACTGGCCCCGTGATAAATCATTAATTGGGGTACAGCTTTAAGTGCCTTTATCTTTTTTATGGTGCGATGAAGACCTTCATTTTTTTCTCCCCAGTTTAAAATTTTCAAATCTTGGGAGAAACCGGGAGAGGCATTTTTAACCAGTTCGTTGTTAATTTTCTTTAAATGAGAGGCCATTCGGTCGCCAATGATTAAAACATCAGCAGTTTCCATGCTTGCTAAACTTTTTATTTCGGTACTTTTTAGAATATAGGGATAGGGGTAAATACTGGTCGGTTTTGTCCCATAAAGATAGGTTAAGTACCCACCTACGGCGATAATGATTAAAAATAGTGTCTTAATAAATAGCTTCATGCATTATTTAGTTGAATATCCTTACTTTTGATTTTATATAATTATTTGGCAAATGGCAGTATTTAATATGACACAGAAAATAGTTGAGTTATTGGCCCCGGCGGGGAACTTAGAAAAGCTTAAGGTGACCGTATCCTATGGTTGTGATGCGGTTTATTTAGGTGGAGAGAAGTTTGGTCTTAGATCTGCCGCTGACAATTTCACCAATAGTGAATTGGAAGAGGGGGTTAGTTTTGCCCATGAGCGAGGGGTTAAGGTCTATGTAGTTTTAAATTCCTTCCTTTATGATAAGGATTTGGAAGAGCTCCCACCATTTCTCGCCTTTTTAGAACAACTCCAAGTTGATGCCGTTATTGTTTCCGATCTCGGGGTTTTAAAAACCGTCAAAGAGCTTACTAATATTCCTATTCATCTTTCAACCCAGGCCAGTTGCTTAAATATTGAGGCAGGTAAGCTATGGAAAAAGATGGGGGCCAAGAGACTGATTCTAGGCAGGGAGGTCTCTATTTTAGAGGCCGCCAAAATAAAAAGGGAAACAGGACTTGAAGTAGAGCTTTTTATTCATGGTTCGCTTTGCATGGCCTTTTCTGGGAATTGTGTCATTTCTAATTACACCATGGGAAGGGACAGTAATCGAGGGGGTTGTGCTCATAACTGTCGATTTGAATACTCCATGGATTTTGGAGATAAAAAAGTAAATTCTTTTTTCATGTCCTCTAAAGATTTAATGGGCATATCTCAAATTCCAGAATTTTTTCTTAATGAAATTGATTCGATAAAAGTTGAAGGCCGAATGAAAACCCATCTTTACGTGGGAAC
>QNFX01000060.1 GCA_003650125.1 Campylobacterota bacterium | reverse complement strand
CCAAAGAGAATTCGACGTTAAAATTTTAAAAACGGGAGAGATTGTTCAGGCCAAGGCCCTGGGTAATCTTTTGAAAAAGGGTGAAACTGTCGTTGTTGGCGATGTTGTGACTTTAAAAGATGTGGGGGGACAGCTTGAAATTCATGGCGTTGACGCTAGAGAAAATGAAATCTTTAGAATTATTGTAAGAGAGCAAAGAAAAAAAGTTACCGCCGCTAATTGTAATGCTTTGGTGATCATATCTAGTGTTTCAAAACCAGCTTTTAAAAGAGGTATCATTGATCGGTTTTTAGTTCGCGCTTATCAGTGGGGAGTTCAACCAGTTGTCGTTTTTAACAAAATGGATGAATACGATGGTGGTGTTATGGATATCAAATTTGAGGCCAGTCGCTTTAAGTTTTTAGATATTGATTGCTTTGAAATTTCTGCCAAGGATGAAAACTATAAACCCAAATATCTTAAAAAGGGTAGGAAGGATTTAGAGACATTGCTTAGTGGAAATACTGCACTTTTTCTTGGGCAGTCTGGAGTCGGAAAGAGTAAAACTATTAGCGCTTTGGCCGGAGTAGAGCTTAAAACCAAGACTGTAGGCAAAGGTGGCAAGGGAGCTCACTCCACCACTTGGTCTGAAATTATTGATATTGGGCCTTTTTCTTTAATTGATTCTCCAGGAATCAGATCTTTTAGTCTGGAAGATATTGACCCTGATGAGCTTTTGAGTTGCTTCCCAGATCTTGTGGATATCGCGGTAACTTGTAAGTTTAAAAACTGTAAACATGGAGAAAAGTCCAAGGGATGTGCTTTTAAGATGTTAGATCCAGATGAGTTAGATAGTAAAATAGTTTTGTCAAGATTGGAGTCCTACCTAAAAATCTATGAAGAAATCAGTGAAAAGGCCCATTGGGAAAAGAATTTGAGTTAAGAGCTTAAATTTCCGAAAAACATTCATGGTAAAAATATTTGATTTTCAAAAGAAAAGAGAAGAAGTCATTGAGGAAAAAAGGCAGGGCCTTGAGCGTATTATGTTTAAAAACGTTCTTGGGGCCTATGCAGTTATTGAGGAGAATGGGGACATTTATCCAATCACCCTAAATGATATCTCCCAAGATGGCGTAAGCTTTGAAGTTCCCTATAACGAGAAAGTAGAAGAAAAATTTTCCGATGGAGCAGAGATAAAGCTGCGGATGTATTTTTCCAAACATTCCTTTATTCCCATTATTATCAAGATTCGTCATTCTACGGAAATCCTTGGCTTTAATCGGGCCAAATTTATTCGTTACGGTTGTGAGTTCGATAAGTCCCTGACATCTTTTAAGGCGATGCAAAGCTTTATTGATTTTTTATATCAATTTGCAGAATTTTCCACCCACGATCATGGTGAAAATAAGGCCTTTTTTATCTAACTGTGATACGAAATGCAGCATGAAAGTCGCAATTATAGGTTCTGGCCCTCTCGCCATAGAAATGGCCCTCTATTTAGATTCACAGCAGTCCACAGTAGTGCTCTTTATGAAAGAGCAGCTTGGAGGGTCTATCAAGAAAATGGCCTCTTTATATCCAGATTTAGAGCTAGATTCCAGTACCAGTGAGTGGGGCAGAGAGCTTCTTGGAGAGGTGGGGCCGATATCTACTATTGGCGAGTACTGGAATAATTATCTAAAACCTCTTAGCAAGCATCAGGTAGTTAGAGATTTCACTCGCCTGGGTGAGGTTTTAAGAGTTCATAAAAGATTTTTGGGAACTCATGAAAAGGTCGATAGTCGGCTCAGTGATCTTTTTCGCGTGGTTTTTACCACCAACCCTTCTGAAGATATTATAAAACAAGTTAAAGAAAACCCTGAAACCTTTGAAAAAATGGGTGAGAATTTTATTGAGTCGTTAAAAGAATCTATTGAATTTTTTGAAGACTTTGACCTAGTTGTTGATTGTAGAGGGGTAATAAATAACCCCATGCCTATGGGCCCTGGTGGATCTTTTGCCCTTAATGAAAAGAATCTAAAAGAATTTATCTCCTATGGAGTTGATGGTTTAAAGGCCATTAAAAAATTCAATGATAATGAAGTCTTTATAGTTGGGAGTGGTAAAACCTCCGCGCTCTTTATGCTTACCTTAAAGAATTGGTTGGCCGAAAATAGTAGTCGAAGGATTTTCTTGGTAACTGATGAGAAAAAAGCGTTCTCAAAGTTTTTTGAAGAAAGTTCAAGCTTGAGTAAAGATTTAAAGCAGATGTTGGGACAAGATCAAGAAAAATTTGATCAGGATGCCAAGGTTTTTGGAGAGAAGATTAATGAGTGGAAATCCCTTGAAGACTTTGTGAGAGCGAAAGTGGCCAGACCGGTGGAGCCAGAGAGGAAAATTGCAATATTTGAAGGTCATAATGTGACCTCTGTAGACAAGCTGCTTGATAAGAATAAAATTTTTATAACGTTAGAAAGTCCTGAATTTAGAGGTGAGAGCTTAATTAAAACTATCGGTGTAGATCTTGTACTAGTCTCCACAGGATATAAAATAGACACAAGTATTTTTGAAGGTATGCAAACGAATTTTGATCTCTCTAACAAGCATGCTGAAAATGATGGAGTTCATAGCGAACCTGGTTTTTATACCCTAGGACCTATATTAAAAGAGCGATATGGAATTAAAGAGGGGCTTGATCAAGTTGCAGCGATTTCAAAAAATATGTTTTCATATTTTACATGGAAGGGTGAATGATAAGATATCTGATTATTTTAAGTTTAACTTTAAGTTGTTCAATAAATAATTTAAGTCCTAGAAATGTCAGTGAATATTCCAAGGGCCCAAAAATTGTAAAATACTATCTCCCAGAGCTACCGAATTGGGCCAATATTTCAAATTCAGGGAACTGTAAAAGAACTGTTTCCAACAAATACTTAAATTTTAGATCTCTTGGAGATGACTTTTCTTTTTCTTATAAAGATTTAGTGCAGTTTCAATACCTTTATAATATCGAATATCAAAAGCTCATTAAGCAGGCCGATCGAGGTATCCTTCCTTTCTCTGAGGAGGAAAAACTTTTCTATGATGTTTTTGATAAGATTAAAACTCAGCTTTATACTTTTAGGAGACCATCTTATAACCGAGTTAACCTAGTTTGGGTTGATCAAATAAGAAAGAAAAACTTAAAAAAGTTGATGAGATCAAGAGCTATGAACGAGGGACATCCAGTTTTTGTCTCTCTTTGTTTAAATCAAAATGAGTTGCTCTCTTTTATTGAACAAAATGGGTTTTCTAGAAAGGATGTCAGGGCGTTATCCTTTGAAATTTTCTCTCCCTATAATAAAAAATTGGTGACTGCCGGAAAAACTTCACTGGATTTCTCAAGGCTTTTTAGTAAGAGACAAAAGCTTTATTTCTATACCCCAAAGGGAGTTCTACCACCGGAATTTATTGGCAATTTTAAAATCAGAAGATATTAAATCATATCCCCAATAGTTACATTACTTACCATCAGTTGAAGATATTCATTTCCTTTAAAACGATTAATTGTAAGAGTGAAATAGATCGAGAGGTTTTCTCCCTTTTGCATATTGAAAACAACTTCTGGCGAAAGGTGGCCCCATTTTCCAATATAATTAAAACTTATTCCTCTAAACCTTCTTTTAGGGCCTGTGGTAGTGGAGAAGTTCCAACGAACATGGACATCTTTTAAAAGATCAAAAGAATCAAGGTAGACTCCTTTCATTTTAAATATGGGTTTTTCATTTCCTTTTCCAAAGGGACCAATTTTTTCCAGGTCTTTAACTAGCTTGGGATTAATATCTTCAGGGAAAACTTCTAGATCATAAGTCTCTTGATTGGTTCTTTCGATTTCAGGGATAGATGCGAGGTGCTCTTTCATCCTTGTTTTAAAGGCGGGAAGATTTTCCTTTTTCATAGAAAGTCCTGCTGCCGCTTTATGACCGCCAAATTTTTCAAAGAGATCTTTTAGAGAGTTTAGACCACTAAATAGATCAAACGATCCGGCAGTTCTAGCAGATGCCTTAACAATCCCCTTCTTTTCAGCATCGGTAAAAACGATTGCTGGGACTTTAAAAAATTCGACTAGCTTGGAGGCGACAATTCCTATGACACCTTCGTGAAAACTTTCTTTGTAGACGATACTGATGAGATGATTATCAGTCATCTTTTTTAGAACTTGTGTTTTTGCCTGGTCAAAGATTTCATTGGTAATTTTTTTTCTTTCAAGATTACAATGATTGAGTTGGCCGTGATAATGGTAGGCAACTCCCTGGTCCTGTTCGATGAGAAGCTTTAAGGCAACTTCTGGATGATCTAAACGACCTTTAGAGTTAATCATCGGCCCAATATTAAAACCTAGCTTTTCTTCACCAATAGGATTGAGTCTCTCTTCATGAGTGAAAAAACAGCGAAGGCCCGGAAAGGTTGATTCCCTCATTTGATGAAGTCCATGGCGAACTAGCTTTATATTAATGGAGTTTAGAGGAGCGAGATCACACACGGTTCCTAGCGCCACAAATTGCAGAAGGGGATAGAGCGAGGGAACACCCTCACCGATATCTTTTTTAAGCTGCAGGCAAAGAGCGAAGGCCACTCCAACTCCTGCGAGCCCTTTAAACTCGATGGGGAGATCTTCTTCATCCCGGCGGCTAGGATTGATGATAGCGTAGGCATCAGGCATAACGTCGCGGCCATCGAGGTGGTGATCGGTAATGATCAGATCAAGACCGCGACTTTTAGCATAATCGGCGGCCTCACAATTAGTGATTCCACAATCGACAGTTATAAGAAGGTCTATGCCTTTTTCAATGGCATCATCAATAGAGGGTGGGTGTAATCCATAACCTTCTTTAAATCTGCTTGGTTGGATCAGTTCTACTTCCACCCCAATATCATTAAAAAAATGCCAAAAGAGTGCACAAGAAGTTGTTCCATCAACATCATAGTCACCAAAGATACCAATTTTTTCTTTATTTTTAATAGCTTTTATAATCCTCTCTGAGGATTTTGGAATATCTTTTAAAATAGTTAGATCAGGAAGTGATTTTAAATCCCAAGAGAATAGTTCTTGTACCTGCTCTGGAGTTAATTCTCTTTTTTTAAATAATCTTTGAATTGCGGGATGAAGAGTAACTTTTTCGGTGGTAATTTCCATCTGAGAACTCTAACAAGAGAGCTCTCAGATGTAATGACTAGCTTAGCTTAGTTTTAAGGTTCTCATCTAATGCCTCAAGAAATTGCTGAGTGTTAAGATAGTGTTCTTCTTTAAGATTTTTACCATGGATACACAGGGCCAAATCTTTAGTCATCTTGCCAGATTCAACAGTGGAAACACAAATCTCTTCTAGCGTGTGGCAAAAATTAACTAGATCAGTGTTACCATCTAGCTTTCCTCTAAAGGCCAGGCCTCTGGTCCAAGCAAAAATTGAAGCTATAGGATTTGTAGAAGTTGCTTTGCCGGCCTCATGTTGTCTAAAGTGTCTGGTTACAGTTCCATGGGCCGCTTCCGCTTCCATCGTTTTTCCATCTGGAGTAACAAGCGTTGAAGTCATAAGTCCTAGGGATCCAAAACCTTGTGCAACAGTGTCAGACTGCACATCTCCATCATAGTTTTTACAGGCCCAAACAAATTCCCCGTGCCATTTTAAGGCAGCGGCAACCATATCATCGATAAGTCTGTGCTCATAAGTGATGCCCAGAGCTTCAAATTTCTTTTTGTAATCAGCTTCATAGATTTCTTGAAAGATATCTTTAAACCTACCATCGTACTTTTTTAAAATAGTATTTTTAGTCGATAAGTAGAGAGGCCATTTCTTGGAGATGGCCATGTTAAAACAAGAATTGGCGAATCCTCTAATAGATTCATCAGTATTATACATTCCCATGGCAATACCATCACCATCGAAATTAAAAATATCATATTTTTGAACTTCACCACCATCTTCTGGCTCAAAGGTCATGGTAAGCTTACCTTTACCCTTGCATAGAAAATCTGTGGCCTTGTATTGATCACCAAAAGCATGACGGCCGATACATATAGGTGCGGTCCAGTTGGGAACTAAACGGGGTACATTTTTACAGATAATTGGTTCTCTAAAAACGGTTCCACCTAAAATATTTCTGATGGTCCCGTTTGGACTTCGATACATTTCGGTTAGTTTAAACTCTTCAACTCTTTTTTCATCTGGCGTGATAGTGGCACATTTAATACCTACATTATATTTTTTGATCGCCTCAGCAGAATCAACGGTGATTTGATCTTTAGTCTTTTCTCGACTTTCCATCCCAAGATCAAAGTATTTAATTTCTAGATCTAAGTAAGGAAAGATCAGTCTATCTTTAATGAACTTCCAAATGATTCGAGTCATTTCATCGCCGTCGAGTTCGACAACTGGATTATCTACCTTAATCTTTTCCATTACATATTCCTGTTAGTTTTAACTGTTTTCTATACTTTAATGGCCATCTATGTCGATATGCAGTGCTGTGCGGAAAATAAGACTTTTGGCCCTTCTGTGTAATATGCTGCATTAAGTCGTAACCAACGGCCTTCGATGCACACTCACTCTTAAAAAGTAGCTGATTCAAAGAGTAGGGCCTGTCTTATTTACACCTTCCCTTCGTACTTCATTGCGTCAATGAGTGATAATTGTTAAAAGTGGTTTTTCCCCTTTATGGAGTAAATTTTGTCAAAATTTTTTTTTAATATCACTATTCCTTTTATTCTTTCCCTGCCTCTAGCATTTGGGGGTATCCCAAGTGAGAGTCAATTAGGATTAGAAGATTCTTTTTACTTAAAGATGGAAATCAAGGAAAGATTTTTAAACTCCCATGGAGGACTTGATTCTTCCAAAATCCAAAAATTCAAGGTCTTGAATATAAAAATGATGGAAGAATACAAAAACATCATCATACAAAATAATTTGAGTGAAGGTTTCTCTTTAGAAAAGGCAGAGAAAAAAGTTAAAAAAGATAAGATAATTGGAGCAATAGACCTGATCATCAAAACACTCGATGAGGTTTCCTTAATTGAAGATCAAAATTTAACCAACTTTAATTTGAAAAATATTTTGCGGTTATATTATGGGTTGAAGGGAAGGGGCGAGAATAACGGTTTAGCACAAATGACGACTGCTTTTTATTCCATGTTATTTCAAAGTTCCGATGTACCTCTGAGTGACCTCAAAAGACCCTTCCCTTCCAATCTTTTAGATATCAAAAATAAAAGATATTTCTCTAAAGAAGAACTAAAAGAGATGGTGGAAAAAGGAGCGGATCTATCCCTGATAGATCCTCCCCATAATACTTTTTGGAGAAAACCTGAAAATATTTCAGGTATCAACCCTTTGGCATTTAAGGGAAAGGTGGAAGCAATTCCTCAAGAGTTTTTCTTTAAAAAATTTATGAATAGTGGAACTAAACCCAAATTAAAAATCTATCATCTAAACCCAGACGGGAAAGAGATTAAGTGGAAAATAAAATTCGGTCGCGAAGTGCACACTGAATTTGTGTCATCCAAATTGATGGCCTTGTTAGGTTATTACACGGACAAATACGTCTATGTGAAAGATTTTAAAATATATTTTAAAGATAAGAAGGAATTTGATTCCTCCATCAATAAATGGCTCTCACATGATCGTGGAGGAGAAGGGAATCTTCCTAAGAAATTTATTTTAGATAAAGGCCTTGATGACAAAGGATATTGGGCCCTTTTTAACGAGGGGCTTTTAGAAGGTAGACCAAAAAATGTAACCAGGTTAAAAGGATTTCATTTTTCCCAAATGGGGAATTGGGAAAGAAGGGAAGTACGGGCCCAGCTTTTAATCCAGGCCTTTGTAAATAATACAGACATTAGAGATCCCATAAATAACAAGGTTAAAATCATTAAGAATAAAAAGGGCTGGGAAATCCAAGAGCTTATTCATGATGTTGGATATTCATTTGGAGGAAATCTTATTTCAAACGCTCCTAATGCATATCCTAATTCCTTCTTAAAAAGAGGTCTGAGAAAGATAAAAATAAAATATAATAACAATCATCTTATTAAGAAACAAAGTAACCCCTTTCTAAATACTTCCTATTCGGATTTGAAATGGATCGGAAGATATTTTGCCCAAATAACCGAGGAACAACTAGAAACGATTGTTAAAGCATCAGGATGGCCAGATGAGGTTGGAAAACTCTTTTTGGAAAAGATGAAAAAGAAAAGAAATGAGATCGTTAGGATATTTGAGCTAGATGGTGAGATAGTTGAGGGAAGAGTGATTAAACTTTTCAGCGAGGTTAATCTAAAAAAATTCAATTATGGCCACTTTATAAGGAAAGGCAAACTCATTAAAAAATTCGAGTCCAAGAGTAGTGTAAACTTTCTTAAAAATGAAAGCTTTCCTTTAACCTTTTCAAAAATTTTTGAAAGCCTCATACTTAGTGCTTTAAAGGCCACTGAGGAAATTCCATATCATGAAATGATTAAATTTCCCCTCAGAGAAAATGGTTTTACCATAAAAGAATTTAATGCAGGATTGGGCGTTGGGTTTCGGGTGAATCGGGTAGTAAAAAGAAATCCCAATGCCACCACAGAAAGTGAGGCCTGGGCCACCCATGACACACTGGAAATTTTTGGGACTATCGGGGCCGGAGGTTTTTTTCCTATTATTAATGGACTCCAGTCAGACTTGGAAGTTAAATTTTTTTTAGGAAAACAATTTACCTTGGTCTATTATTCCCCCACCCATCTAAAGGCCGTAATGGGAAATTTTAAAAAGTTAGTTTCCGCTCCATTCAAAAAAAAGAAGATGATAAACTCTTTGAAAAATGGAGAGGCATTTGGTTTCGGATCATTTCTTGGATTTGAAATTGAAACTGGCTTTGGAAATACTGGAATGGTGAGAGTCGGACTGGAGGTAGAGCTTGATAAAAAATTCCTCAATAAGACTCTGATTTATAAATCCGAGGATGCAAAATATGAAGTCACCCGTGCAAAACGTACTGAGTTTGGGATTGGAATATCTGGTTTTATAGAATTTTTTAATATTATAAGCATTGACCTTATCAAGGCCTCTATTCTTTTTGGTAAAGAAGAAGGGAAAACTTATTTCTTGGACTTAGGTTTAGAGGATCAAGTTAAGGCCTTTAACTACCTGGTTTATACCAGTAAGGATGATACATCCATAGAGGAAATACCCTATTCTGAAACGACCAAAAAATATATAGAGGGAAATTGGACCATTGGCTTTTTAAGTTCAATGGGAGGAGAAAGTAGGTGGATTTGGGAGGTTACCAGACTTCCTGATGGAAAATATAAAAGATATTTTAATTATTTCACCCAGATTAAAACCTACAGGTTTTTTGTCGAAGAGGGAAAAAACTATCAGGCCAAAGGAAAAATTGAATTTGCCGACAAAGGTTTTACCAAAATATTAAATAGGTCTCTTTCTCTTTCCTTAATTGTCGATGATGGAAGAACTACCGTAAAAGACGTCAGGAAATTGAAAAAAAAGGTGGATAATATTGTTGGGAAAAAAGGTTTTTTTGCTTATTCTCCAGAACTTTATACAACTAATCATTTTGAGAAAACTCATCTAGATTTATCTATTGATATTACTCCTGGCGGATTGAAATGCATCTTTGAAAAGGTCGGTTGTTTGGCCAAGGGCCCAAAGGCCTATAAAGTGGGAAATAAACTAAAGGCCATAAGGTCTAAGAAATCTCCCATAAAGAAGATGGTCGCTGCCGCTAATCTCTTTAAAAGATCTTTGTTAAATGAAGGGAAATTCGCCGATATCCGAAAGTTTTTAGGACCTGGCTCTCTAAAAGGGGAACTTTTATTCTCAGGACATCTGATTAATGACCAAGAATTTCTTCAAATTAAGTTTTGAAAACAAAAATTAGTGGGAAGCTGGTTATCCAAGTAGGGTTTACTTCTAATCTATTTTCCCAGCATGGTGTATTTTTGCTTGGCCGATAATTGTACTACTAAATTTAAGATGATTGCATTAAAGTAATGCGATGTAGTAAAATGGAGCGCGCGACAAGATTTGAACTTGCGACATCCACCATGGCAAGGTGGCACTCTACCACTGAGTTACGCGCGCTTTAGGAATGCTGAATATAATCTCGGGAGAGGAATTTCGTCAAGGGGAAATAGAATGAGCAAGATATGGTTTAAAGGGACAATTACCGGAGCTGTGATTGTATTTGTATGGGGATTTTTTTCTTGGATGGTTCTTCCCTGGCACCAGTTTAAAGATATTCAAAATGAAGCAGAAGTTATTGAAACGGTTAGGATCTCCATGCCAGAGGCGGGAGTTTATCTAATTCCGAGCATGCCCATGACTAAAAATGACGCAGAGATGAATAGCTACCTTAAAAAGAAGTATGAAGGACCTACAGGAATCTTATTCATCAATCCCGCCGGGATGAGACCCATGGGCCAGGTATTTTTTATATCGCTGGGAATTCAACTTTTGG
This sequence comes from Campylobacterota bacterium, assembly GCA_003650125.1. Classification (GTDB taxonomy): domain Bacteria; phylum Bdellovibrionota; class Bacteriovoracia; order Bacteriovoracales; family Bacteriovoracaceae; genus SMWT01. The sequence goes on along the minus strand of QNFX01000060.1, from coordinate 5,017 downwards.
CCGCTTTTATTTTTATGTACCTTTTGATGAAAACCTCCGGCCTAAATCTCTGGCAGAAGGCCAATTTTGTGGCGCTGGTAGCAATTGGCGGGGCCATCATCAGTCACCTTCCTAATTGGAATTTGTGGTCCTATCCCACATCTTGGACTCTCGTTCATATAGCAGATGCTGGTATCAGTTGGTATTTTGCAGGATTCGCTATGGGGAAGATCTCAGAAAGTTAATAGAAACTTATTTCACCAGATTTCCCTATAAGCTTGCCAGAAAAATCTAAGCTTTCAGGATTAAAAGCGGGAACCTTTCCGCCACCTTTTGGCGATTCAATCACATATTGGGGAATGGCCCAGCCAGGGAGGATGTCTCGAAGCTTTAAATAAATTTCACGTCCTCTTCTTAAGGGAAGGTAAAAATGCATTCCCCCCTTAACTTGATCAGGGTGGTGCAGGTAGTAGGGTTTTATATTAAGGGAAGAGAGCTTTAAAAATAGATCCTTTAAAGTTTGAGGATCATCATTAATACCCTTTAGTAAAACTGTCTGAGAGAGCAAGGTAATGCCCAAAGATCCTAATTTTTTAATAGTGTCTTCTACTTCCAAGTCAATTTCATCAATATGGTTAGTATGAATAGCGATAGATATTTGATCAAAATTTTCCCGATGTTTTTTTAAGGTGTCGAGTAGCTCTTGATCAAATCTAGAGGGAAGGATTATAGGTGTCCGGGTATGAAATCTTATATATTTTAAATTTTTGAAATTAGAGAGGTAAAAATCAATTTTATCAGTAGTGAGGATGAAGGGGTCCCCTCCACTGAAAATTAACTCTTCAATTTCCGGGTGATGCTGAAGATATTTTTTTGTTTTTTCAAAGTCTGGAGTAAATAATTTTTTAGTACCAAGTTCATTTTTTCTAAAACAATATCTACAGTAAACGGGACAGACTGAAGTTGGAAGAAAGAGAGCACGGTTAAAATATCGATGAATTAACTGAGGTGCCCGGTTATATTTTTCATCGCCAATAGGATCTTTGAGACCTTCGGAGCTTTTTTCGTTTTCTGAGGGTAGAAACTGCTTCCAGAGAACAGAATCAGGGCCAGCATTTTTTATTTTGTTGGCGAGGGCCAAAGGGATCAGAGTTTTAAAATCAAGTTGAGGGAAATCTACCTGGAAAAAACTTTCTAGATCAGATTTTTCTTTTAGACCTGATTTGAGTTCACTTTTCCAGTTTTTCATTTCGGTACAATCTTTTGCCCCATTGAGCACTACCATAAATTAATAAGGCACCATAAACACCCATCCCCAGGAAATGAAATAAGACTTGAGATACTTTCATCATTCCAGCTTCACTGAGAGTGTAATACATCCAACCCAAAAGAATTAAATGAAGGATTAAAATGAATAGCTGTTGGAGCCTATAAGAAATCATTTTCCAGTTCATGAAATCTATATGGCCTATATTTTGCGATTCATCAAGAAAGGGATTCCCACAGCTTATGATCCTTTTCTGTGGCCTGCTGGCAATCAGTGATCTTGTTTAAGTAGTAGAATTTATAGAGATTACTTTCTAGGCAGTGAGCATAGAGTACATGGCCTTGAGGAAGGGGTAAAAGGCCCACCGGCCTTATAGGCCTGAACTTATTTTTTTTACTCCCACCAAGGTATTTGATTCGCAGGATATCGTTATTTTCGATGGCCCGTAATATAGGTTTATGGAAATCTTTTAGAACAAATTTTTCCATATTTTTAAAATCTTGCAAGTTAAAGAGATAACTTCCCTTTAAAATCGATTTCTTATTTTTTGCTGCTTTTATAAATCCCTGGGCCAGAACTTTTAAACAAACAAAAGCATCATCTTCCGCTCGGTGGGCCCGCTCCAGAGGAATATTTAGTTGCTTGGCAAGGTTTCCCAAACGGTGACTAGGAAAATCTTTAAAAACTAAACGAGACAGTCTTATCGTACAGTAGACATCAGAATTTCCAAAAGGAAGTCCTAGCATATGAAGATCATAGGTAATAAATCCTAAATCAAACTGAGCGTTGTGAGCAACTAGGGGAAGATCTCCAACAAAGTTCATAAACTTTGGTAAGACCTCTTTAATTTTTGGAGAGTCTTTTACCATATCACCGGTGATTCCATGAATTGCAGTATTACTTGCAGGTATCTCCACTTCAGGATTAACTAGCGTTTTAAAAGTAGTAAGGCCTTCAGGGGTTACCTTGATGGCCCCAATTTCTAAAATATTATTGATTAGCGCTGATAGCCCAGTAGTCTCTAAGTCAAAGATCACGACACCTTCGGGAAAAGCTTCTAAAATATTTTCTTTCTCTAAATCAGTGAGTTTAATAATCTGCACCTTTGATTTTTTCAAATTGAATTTTTTCCTTTCCAATATGAACTTTATCGACTTTAACTTTTCCCTGTAGAAAAATAGGAGACTTACCATTTTCAATTGTTTCTTTTATTTTAGTTTGTAACTTTTTTAATTCATTTCTTGAGGGGACATCAATCGGGGAACTGATAATTAAGGCAAAGTGAAAATTATCATCAGGAAAGGGATGGGTTATCTCTACCACGTGTCCTACGTCACCAATGTTTCCTAAAAAGTCCTTTCTAAGGGAAACACTTTCTGAACTCTCATCCAATCTTTTAATAACGGTATCAGTTACTAAAAAAGATTGGGGCTTAAAATGTGGAGGAATGAAAATTTCAGTTGGTGCAATCGATTTACTTCCTTTCCAAACGAGGAAAGCAAAGTTTTCTTTTCCATCTAAAAAGGTCTCATCTCCAAACTTAAGCTCCCCCCAATTGATCTCTTTATCCTTATATCCTTTAAAGTTGGTGTTATAGAAAAAGTGCATGATGTCACCCTGACATTTACGGGGATAAGCTCTCTCTACAATATTTTTATTTTGGTTAGTGTAGGACTTGCCAAAGTCCGTGATCACAGAAAAATTTTCATGATTCCAAGCATCGCCTTTAGTAATTAATCTATCTGTCTGGTTAAGAGATTCATGGTGATTGTTGTGATACCAGTCCCAGTGCCATTGGGTTCCTGAAACGAGAGGAGAGTAAAACTCTACAAAATTGGAATCAATTTCTTTGCTGATTTCCATCCCCTGGTAAGTGGCATTAATAATTAGGTCTTGGTTTTTTACTCGCCCTTTTTCAATCCACATGCCAAATTCAGAGAGAAAGGGAGGTATTGATATTTTTCGGGCGGTATTTTTTATATGGTCAAGATTTGCGATATAAGCACCATTTTTAACACCAGAAAGACTAACGGACATTCTAGCAGCATCATAATAATGAGCATTAAAACTTAGATTTTTTATATTAAGTCCAGGATAAACCGGATTGTTGGCATGAACAAATGGAGCACTGGTATTCCAAAAGACATTTGGCTCAGCAAAAAGAATTTTTTTACCCCAACCTGATTTATCCATTGAAGTTCTTACTTTTTCATAAAAAGCGTAGAGTTTTTTTTCATTCCATTCCACATAGGATAATTCTTCAATGCCACCATCTACAGGTTCGTTGAAAGGATCAAGACCTAAAATAAAGTCCCACTCTTTAGGAGAGAGGTTTTTCTTTAGATGTGTCAGAACTTTTTCCATTTGCCAGAGAAATTCTCCCTGGATTTTTCTCTTGCCTTTGGAAGTGTTAATTTCAACATTGTTCCAAAAATTTTGGAAGGCCAGCATAATAGTTTTGTTTAACTTATTGGCCACGCTCCAAGAAATGCAAAGAAAACATTTCTCTTTAGGATATTTTGAGCCTTCAATGATAAATTTAGGAGCGCCATTACCGGTAAACTTGGAATCTTTATGAAATAGATATCTAGAGAAGAGATCCTGGTGGTAATCAAGCAGAATATAAATTTTATTTTTTATCGCAACCTTAATTTGAGCGGTTATGTCTTTAAGATACTTTTGATCAATAGTATCGATATCAAGCTGGGCCCCTTCCCAAGAGATGGTGTAGCGGATTAGGTTAGAGCCAGTTTTTTTTCTAAGTAACTCTAAGGATTTCTTGGCATCGCTAACATTTTTAAAGGGCCTAAATCCCATGGATTTAAGCTTGACCGCACCGGAGACATTATAACCTCTAAAGTAGGCCTCACGTCCTAAGCTATCGCGAAAGATGAAGTCTCTGCGTCCTTGATATTCTTTTGAACCAATGGATATTTCATTGACGCCATCAGCTGAGTAAGCAAATGGGGCATTAATAAAGATTAAAAAGGTAATTATGAATCTAAGCATGATTGTCCTCTGTCGTGATGCGCAAGAGTTTGCATTTATTTTTAAATAATTAAGTGCGTACTGTCCATTTAATTGACTATATTTTACCAAGAAATTAAGGTTTCTCCAGCATTTGAAAAGAAAGGAACAATAATGAAGGAATTTGATGTCGTTGTGCTCGGCGGTGGCCCTGGCGGATATATTGCGGCCATAAGAGCAGCTCAGCTTGGTAAAAAAGTGGCCCTCATTGAAAAAGAAAAGCTCGGTGGAGTTTGTCTTAATAAGGGATGTATTCCCACCAAAGCAGTTCTTAAATCGGCCCACATGATTCACGAGATGAAAGATTTAAAAGATCTAGGGATAAACGCAGAAGTTAAAAGTCTCGATGGAGCTCAGGCAGTAAAAAGATCTAAAGGAATTTCAGATAGAATCTCCAAAGGCGTGGGATTTTTGATGAAAAAAAATAAGATTGAAGTCATTGAAGGAAATGGGGTTTTAGAAGACAAAAATACAGTTGTTGTGGGGAAAGTTAAGGTAAAGGGAAAAAATATAATTATCGCGACAGGTGCAAATTATAAAACTTTTCCCGGACTTGTTCATGACGGAAAAAAATTAATTGGTGCCTGGGAGGCCATTAAACTAGAAAAACTTCCCAAATCCATAGGGATTATTGGTGCCGGCGCCATTGGTGTTGAATTTGCCTATTTTTGGAATGCCTTTGGAGTTGATGTTCATATTTTTGAAATTCAACCCAGACTTCTTCCCATTGAAGATGAAGACTCT
>QNFX01000059.1 GCA_003650125.1 Campylobacterota bacterium | reverse complement strand
TTTGCCGCAGAAACCTTCATTTTGCTTATAAAGTTTTTCTTAATCAACTCTACTTTTCCTATTTTCTGCATCTTAGATTTTAGCTTCTCAGAATACTTAGTTGGATTTAAGTAGGTCACAGATTTATTATATAACCCTTCAAGTTCTTTAAAGTAACCTTTGAATTTTGTTGGTCTATTTTTCCAAATAAAATCTGGTCGTTCTTCAGATATCCACTCTCCGCCAATAATCTGATCGTTTCTATTTAACTCAAGTCTATACTCATAATAAGCTCGTTCAACTCTCCAATATGGCGAAAATAATTCAAAAGATTGTTTTATTTCAACGATATATTTAAGGGTTGTTTTAATCCAAATTTCTTTTTCCGTACCAGGAGCGGCACCAGCACTTGCACTATTTCTAACCTTCGTTACTTCAAAAGAGTAACCAGACACCGGTTGATTCCAAACTTCAGCATCACGGGTGATATCAACAACAAACCCTTCATCTTTTAGACCGATCTGATTTGTTAAAGCAACATGAAATGCACCAGCATTGGTATCAGCACATGCGCTTGATTCAATTTTTTTATTAAGCTCATCTTTAGTGATCTCGCCAGCTTTATGTTTTTTTCTAAGTTCTGCAAAATCAAGATTACATCTACTTCCAAGAAACTTGTTCTTGGAGGCCTTATTTAAATGAAGATGATAGGTCAACAGTGCTTTCAAATCAGATGACCCAAAAGTGATCTTATGTCCCTTCGCACCTGTTACAGTGATAGGCCCTGGCTCACCAAAGTGAAGCGTGGCCGGCGCCCAAGCATGACATAATCCCTCCCAGATAGGTATCTCAAAACTCTTGTCATAAGATTCATGTGATTTAATAGTTTTTAAAATTTTGGTTCTATTTCTTTCATAGGTAGTTAAAGGAAAGCCTTCGTTTCCTAAAAAAAGATCATATTTCTCAGCAGGAGATAGTTCTTTTAAAGGAACACCAATATTTGTCATATCTTCTAATTCATAAGACCATCTCACCTTATCTTGATCTTCAGAGACATTCCTCTGGTTCCAACGATAAGTAATGCCACCTTTATAAGTTGGCCAATAATCGCCACTCCATGGAGTGGTCGTTAAATCAGCTCTTTTTGGTAGCTTGTTAAAGGCCCTTTCGTAATTGTTGTCCATATTCTCGGGACGATTTGCCCGGTTCCATTGGGCCATAGAAAAGGCCGTATAGGACGTAAAAATGGCCATAAGAATGATTGTAATTTTCACTAGTTACACTCCAATAATCTTTAAATAAAGTTAAAATCACCGCAGTGTACTATAAGATCATATAATTATCGAGCTTTTTTGACGCGGCGTGAATTAATTACTACCTAATAAAAAGTAAGTTCTGCCCCGGTGGGGGCATGAGTTTTATAGAGTGCACTTAAATGCTTTAAATAGCTCTGATAGAGTTCTTCTACTTCCTCCCAAGAAGGGTTCTCTCTTTTTGTCACCATTAAAGGCGCCCCAATCGTTATTAGAAGATCTACTTTTTGAGGAATTGGCAGGTACCATCTGCCCCAAAATGGTTGTAATACACATGAGCGATTTTTTTTAAACCAATTATAACGTTGTTGGAAGAAGTGATTAAAAAATCTAAAGGCCTTGTGATTGTTATGAAAATAAACGGGGGTTAAAGAAGTTCCGGTCTCCAGGACATATTTAAAAAAGTGTTTTTGGGAACTCAAGGCAATGGCCCCTTCTTCATCGGCCCGAAACCCTTCAGGAGCATCCCCCGGAGTAATTAAAAGATTATAGTTATTTTTTTCTGCTAATTTATAACTTGATTCTTTGGCCGGCAATCCGGCCAAGAGAGAAAAAAATGTTTTAGAAAAAGGGATACCATAAAGCATTTCATGATTTAACAGTTTATAACTTATATTTTTATCAAGCAGATACTTTTCAAAGGGGAAGACATGATCTTCTGTTATACCATGAGGATGGATACTAAATATAGTTCTTGGCATTTTCTCAAGAGGGTAATCTTCAATAACTTTAACTGATTTATATTTCCATTTTCCATTTTGCAAAAACACCTTAATCTTTCTAAAAAACATGGTCTTAGGCAATTTAAAGAAACGATGGATAAAGTATTCCATCACCACTAAAGAAATTGCCAAAATAGGATAATAAAAAAAGAGCGCCAGTAAAACCAAAGAAGGCATGCTATAAGCGATGTAAAAATAAAGCGTTGATGGAATCGACTTTATGCCATCTAAAATAATTGTCTTCCAAGAAGTTATCGCATCCTTTTTCCTGTAAGCACTTTCACTTACTACCTTACCCTGGGCCTTTATAAAGTCTTTCAGCACAGGGTATCTATAAATAAGCTCCATAGGAAAGTCTGAATCACATTTTTCCTGCATAATCCGAATTAATGTCATAGAGTCAATTGAGTTGCCGCCCAAATCAAAAAAATTATCCAATAACGATATTGGATATTCCTCTTTAAATAATACCTGCTGCCAAATCTGTGCCATTTCGATCTCCTTTCTTGTCGTAGGAGAATTGTTATTGACCATTTTATTTAAAGCTGGGGCAGGTAAATTATGTTCATCAATCTTACCTGCGGGATTGGTAGGAAACTCAGATAAAGTAATAAAATGTGAAGGCAGAGCATAACTTGCCAACTCCTCTTTAAGATATTTTTTTAAAAGAGAGGTTTCAATATTTGTTGGTGTAAGATAGGCGATTAAATTCTTGCCATCATATTTTACAAAGCTATGATTTACTCCAGGATAAGAGCAGATTAATTTCTCTATTCCATCTAGCTCTACGCGAAACCCTCTGACTTTAACTTGCCGATCAATTCGGCCTAAAAAATCTAGCTCTGAGCTATTCACCCACTTAACTAAATCCCCTGTTCTATAAACTCTTCCTGGGCCAAAGGGATTAAGAATGAATTTCTCACTATTAAGTTTAGGACGATTTAAATACCCTCTCCCTACTCCGGCCCCACCAATTAAAAGCTCTCCCTCTTCACCAATTTCACAAAGAACAAGATCTCTTTTAACTACATAAATCTTACAATGATTTAAAACACCACCTATATGAATTTTATTAAAATCCTTAATAAGGGTGTTACTACAGGCCACGGTACATTCGGTAGGGCCATAACCATTATAGATCTGAGTACCAATAGGTATTTTTTTTACCGCCTCCTCAGTTAATTTTTCTCCCGCAATAATAATTTTCTCTAAAGAATGACAATCATCGCGGTTTAATACGTCCGTCATAGAAGGAGTCACACAGGTATGAGTTATCTTTTCATCTCTTATTGTAGCGGATAATTTTTCACTCCAAAGAACTAAAGTGGCCCCAAAACAAAGAGCAGGAAAAATCTCTACTACGGAAGAATCACAGGTGGTATTCATACTCTGCAAAGTTCGATCTGAAGAACTAAGTCTGGGCACATAATTAACTATTAGGGAATATAAATTCCTATGTTCAATTAAAGCGCCTTTAGGCCGACCTGTAGTGCCTGAAGTATAGATAACATAGGCCAGGGAAGATGGATCAATCTTAGCAGGGTAGCTTAAAGCTTCGCTATTTTTTTCTTGTAATGGATGGAACCAATTGTTCTGAGTTAAATCTATATTTACAATATTATGTTCAAAATCTTGTGAAAGATTCTTTAATATTTTTTCTTGAGTGAGAAGAATTCTACATCCACTATCATTTAAAATATGTTCTATCCGGTGGACTCCATCCTTAGGCCCCATAGGAATATAGGCCCCGCCCGCCTTTAGAGTGGCAAAGATTGAAATAATCATCTCTGGTGACCGCGAAAGCATAAGGCCCACCAATGAATCTCTTCCTACTCCCAGCTCCCTCAGATATTTTGCTAACTCATCTGTGTGTTCATCAAATTCTTTATACGTAAAAACCACCTCTCCCATTTTTACTGCAGGGTGATGAGGTTGTTTTTGAACCTGTGTAGAAAACAAATCTAGAACTGTATCTCTATAGTAAGAAAAATTATGAGTAGGTACGCTTGCGAATTCGCGTTCCATGCCTAGGTTATCCACGGTTTGTTCTCCATTACAAACTTTGAACTTTAATTTTTATATACGTTTATACCTTTGACAAATTAAGACTTTTCTTTCGCAACGAGTAATAAGCGTAGTTTTTTATAACGCCCATTGCTCTATTGACTCGCAAAGTCTCTAATCTCTATCATATTTTCTAATGCTTTAGGACACATGATCACTCTCCATTCTTTATTTTATATATGAAATCATTATTAAAAAGCAGAAACAAATAAAATCTTTCATGTAGAGGTGCCTTTAAATTTTTGATTTAGTCCCTTTTCTAAGTTATTTACTGCCTATGAGCGATTTGAGAAAACAACTTAATGAAGACCTAGATGTTGCCACTTGGGACATGTTGGAAACTCACCTTAAAAGAGGTGCCTTAGTAGAAGTCCATGAAAGTCTAGAACTCGTAGATGTCGGCATGGCCGTGGCGGAAGATAAAGCAGACCTCATAAAAGACTGGATGAAAAAAAAACTGATTAAAAATATAAGTGAAGAAGTGGGCAAAGACTTGAAATTTAAATTTCTAATCCTAAGCCCATACGTATTAATACAGGTTCTAAAAGAAAATCATTAATCCTTTTTTAATTTAATATCAAAATAGACAAAATCATCTTTAACGTAGGTATTTAACTCTAAAAACTCATCTCGAAGATCATTAAATATTTTAAAAATTCCTTTATTGTTTTTAAAGCTTTTTGCCTTAATATGCAGATGGTTTTTAGTTTTTGCATACTCAATAAGTTTTCTACATAGATAATGACCGATCCCCAGCTTTCTATAGTCATCCTGCACGACAAAAGTTAAATCGATAAAATTCCCTGACTTATTCGCACTATAACGGCCAACCGCAACCATTTTGGATCCAATATCTTCATTTTCAAGTACTACAAATGCCATATTATCTTTGTAATCAACATCTACAAACCTTTGTGCCATTTCATCTGGCATAGAATCAACGATTTGATAAAATCTTTGATAGCGAGTTTCATCTCCTAGGGAATAGAAGAATTCCTGCAATGATTTCCCATCAGTTATTTTAATTGGTCTACTGGTATAAGTTTTTTCTTCAAAAATATAATCTTCTTCCCAATTGGCCGAATATTGATCTTCTTTATTAAAGGTTTTTTGATCAAAGTAGACATAGCGATTACTTTTAACAAACTCCATTAACTCATCTCTAAATTTAGGATGAGCAATATGAATTAATTCTATCGCCCGTTGACGGATAGTTTTACCATGAAGATAGGCCACACCATATTCTGTAATCACATAGTGAACATCACCTCTTGAAGTCACCACACCGGCCCCTTGAGTGAGCTCTCCTACAATTCGCGAGATACTCCCCCCTTTAGCAGTAGAAGGAAGAGCAATGATGGATTTACCGCCCTTAGATCTTGAGGCGCCTCGAACAAAATCCACCTGTCCTCCTATACCACTATAAAATTTGGCCCCCATAGAGTCAGCACAGACCTGTCCCGTTAAATCAACCTGTAAGGCGGAATTTACTGAAATCATATTATCATTTTGACTAATTACAAAAGGATCATTCACAAAATCTGACGGGTAAAAAACAATCAGGGGATTTTCGTGAATATAGTCGTATAATTTTTTAGTCCCAAAGCAAAGACCTGATAAGGTCCTACCTCTTATTATTTTTTTTGTTTTATTTGTAACATTCCCATTCTTCATAAGATCAACGACACCATCTGAAAACATTTCTGTGTGAATACCAAGGTCGTTTTTTTCTCTTAAATTATTTAAAACAGCATCTGGTATCCCCCCTATTCCTAATTGTAAAACTGATCCATCCTGAATCAGTCGGGCCACATTCCTGCCAATTTTTTGGGCCACTTCATCTAGAACAATGGGGGCATGTTCTGGTAATGGATGATCTTCTTCCACGACATAATCAAAACTATTATAGGGTATAAAACTCTGACCAAAGGTTCGCGGCATATGTTTATTTATTTGAGCGATTATAATATCTGCAGATTCTACCGCCGCGAGGGCCACGTCCACACTTACTCCAAGGCTGCACATCCCATTTTTATCAGGAGGAGAAACCATCACTAAGGCGGCCGATACAGGAAAAGCATTGGAACGAATTAGGCGTGGAATTTCTGATAGAAAAATGGGTGTATAATCGGCATTTCCTTCTTGTACCCGTTCTCTAACATTAGCTCCTATAAAAAAACTATTATCCCGGAATTTATTATAATATTCTGGCGAGGCCAGCTCTAAATCTCCTAATGACAATAAATGGAATAGTTCATTATCAGCGAATTGTTCAGCGTTTCTGGCCAGTGCCTTCGTTAAGGCAAAAGGAGTGGCCGCACCACCATCAATAAAGATTCTACCGCCTTTCTTAAGAGATTTTATTGCTTCGTCTGCAGATAGAATTTGTGGCCTTTTATTTTTCATCTCTTAAATATCGGCGTACCTGGTACCAGGCCACAGCTCACAATTAATTATTATTCCCTCTTGAAGTTTGTATTTTCAACAAGTTACCCCTCCCCTATAATGAATAATTTATAATCAAAGAAGATTTATTTGAAAAAAAACAAACTTAATATTAAGTTTTGGCACATTTTTTATAATAAGGAGAAATTGTGAAAGTAATTATTTTATGCCTTTTAATGGCATCAACCATGCTTCAAGCAAAAGAAGTAGACCAGTTTATGTCTTGGGATGTATCTCTAGAAGACAGTACGGAACAAGTTAACAACTTCTATAATGATCTGATTGGTAAGTTCGTTAAAAAAAATCATAAGGCCGGAAGAGGTGGATCTCCCGCTTGCGGTTGGAGTATCTTTAAGCTCTCCATGAACATTAATGGACTGTATTCCAAAAATACTCTTGGATTCTTCAAAGAAAATGAAAATATCAGCGCATTTCCTACTTGGAAAATGACTTACGAAGATTTTTATAAAAAATCTATCTTTAGAGATATTAAAATGTTTCACCCCGATCTTGGCCGAATTATTAAAATAAACGGCATTCAAATGGGAACAGATAAAATCGCCCATTTTTTTGGTATGGGATTTCTTTATTGGCTCAAATACAAAGTTGTTTATAACACAAACAAAAGAAAATTAGGTCATGAAGCTGCCCATATGAAGGCAATTAACTCCGCAATTGATCTTGGCATAAAGTCTGAAAAAGGACTGATTGGCTGGAAGTCACAACAAACTGCTTCTTTTGCAGACCTTGAAGCTAACTATCATGGACTTAAATTTTACCTTGATTTTTGTATGGGTGAGAATCCAATAGTTAGAGCAGAAAAAGTTGAAGGAAAGAGAAGAAAAAGATGGGTTGTAAATAGACCATTTGATATCAGCGAGTATGTAAATCCTTGGTGGGATGAATCTTTTTATTCAAATTTATATACCCCAGAGGGATTTTCAGCTGTAAGGCCTTATATGCTTTCTTACTGTGAACAAAGACAATCCGATGTTGTTGTTTCAAGGTTTGATTACTACCGTAATAATTTTGAACCAACTCATAACACCAACTATGTGAGCAATCTTATTGAAACAGGTGAGCTAGAAGATAACTACCTTCATTCGATTGACTATGTCTGCGCAGAAGAAAATTCTCAAGTTCAAAAATAATCACTAACTAGGCCTCTTTAGGAGGCCTAGTTCAAGGCCCCACGAAGACAACATTTTCTTTTTGTTCTTTAGAAAGAAATTTGTGAAAACCCTTCACTTAATTTATTTGGAATATAGATAGAAGAAATTTTAGGCCCTCATCAGTAAAAAATGAGGGCCTAGCTTTTTTTTAAATCGCTTCGGCCATTTTAAAGACCTTTTTTCGAATAATTGCATCTTTCCCTGTAAAGTTCTCTCCAGAGATTATGAGATCTGCTGAAATATTATTTTGGCCTACAAAGTCTAATATATGTTTAAACTTATCAGGAAAAAAGACATATTTTCGAAGCATACGCCCCAGCTTTTCCATTTTTTTAGCTGGACCTTTAATCTTTGCGATCCGCTTTAACTTGGAATCAATCTTATAGGCCTTAGGACCTTGAGCTACACATTTTTTTCTTTGAAACATACAAGAAAGGGCATCTTCTTGAAATTCCATTTGGAGGTGAACACTGGTGATCCCTAAATGATTTATAAAATTATCGTAAAAATCATTGGTAACAAATCTTTTTTTATTAACTAGATGATTAACTCTGTAAATATAGCTATCCATCTCTTTAAAGGTTGTCTCACCATCATTTACCTTATATTCCACATTAAGGGCCTGTTTAGTTACCTCTGTTAGGTCTTCATCTGCAAATTCAAGTCTTCCGTTAACCTCAAAGAACTGCATGGCATCACCTGCCTTATTGGTATCAAGAACAGATTTATAATCGAAAGATCTCTTCATTGTTCCATCGGGCATTTTAATAAACTTATACGTCCCTTTAGTTTCAGAACCAATATGTGCGAGTAAAAATCCTAATTTCCATTTTTTCTCATAATATTGCATCTGCATTTGTGAATAAGGAACCATTTCTTTGGCGATATCTACGTTTCGGCCAAAAACCAACTTATGAAAGACCTCTTTCATCTTAAAGGATTTATCTGCTTCAAGATCAAAGTAAAATGTATTTCCCTCTGATTCTCCAAGCATTACGGATGCACTAAAAATATCAATATTAAGAATTGAAACGAGCTGAATAAAAGTTGAGAAACCAAAAGTAAAATCCTTTGAACGGGCCTGGGTAACTTCATATTTACCAGGGCCGGTTTTTAAAACTTCGGTTTTGTTAAGCCACTTTAGATTTTGTTCAAATTCAAAGCCAACTCCAAAAGTTTGGTGGGGTCCCCACACCATTCCTTCTTCAAATTCAAGACCTACAAAAATTCCTGAACTGTAGGACTCACCATCTTTTAATTCATTAATGATATTTCTCTTTTTAAAAGGAAGAGATGCTACCTTTTTTATATCACCTTTCATTGCCTTCCAAAAGTTGCCCGAGTGATAACTTACCTCAAATTGCTTTCCTATTAAGGTTTTGCCCTCAATAGAACCAGTTATAGTCTCTGTTACCGGAATAGAGATGCTACCTCCAATCGTTCCAAAGATTTGCAGAGTATCTTTGGTGATCCAGGTCATAGGGCCCTCTTTAGCATCAGGGTTTTTTACTATCTCTCTTTTAAATCGAAATCCAAAACCAGCACCAACGAAGAATTGAGTCGTTTCAAAACCATTTACCTCAAAAGGGTGCTTGACCATTTCATGGAAGGGAAGATCCTCGTTCATGCTATAGAGCATTTCAAGTAACATGTTACCCGACTGTAAAATTTCTGTAGGGAATTGAAAAAGGTCTGTATAGGGATGGGGTTTATTGATCGGTTTATAATCCTTTACCAAGGCACCCTCTTTAATAAACTCTCCAAATGCAAAAGTTTCTGGATCTGCCTCATTCCAAAGAGTGACTCTTTTCCCCTCAATGATTTTACCTTCAAGATCAAAGGTTCTAACAACTTCATTTCTTCTAAATTTTATTTTTTCAAGAATGAGTACTTGAACTGGATAAGGCCACTTTGAGTGGCTAAGAATTGCCTTTAACTGTTTTTGAGTTATTTGGACTAAAAACCTGGCCATCCATTTCATGTCTGAATAACTGGCATTTAACAACGGATTTTTCTTAGACTTAAACATTTCATTCGTCACGTAATCTAGTTTGATCTTTTTCCCTTTTTTCTTAATGAAAGACCATGGAAATACATTAGGCTCATTAGGCCAGACGAAACCAAAGCTATATCCCAAATCCTGAACCAACTCTTGCATTTCATATCCACCAGGAGCGCTAGGGTTTTCTATTAATTTCACAAGATTATTTTTTGATTGTTTATAATCGGAATTTCCAATCAAGGCCTGCATGAGAAGTTGGGCACGAATTTCCCTTCGCTCATAATTCCCCATCTCCTGAAGATGCAGTTTTCCTACTCTTAAAACTTCCTTAGGTCTGCTTTCTAAAAGGGCCTCATAAAACACTGCGTAGTGTCCTTTTTCATCAACTCCCTGTTCTTTAATGAAATCAAATGGCAGGGTATAAAAATCATAGTAATATTCAAGCCAACCCTTTATAAATTTATCGAGTTGTTTTTTACTTTTGAAATAAATCTTAAGATCCTCAACTATGAAATTTTCATCAAAGTTATAACCCACAAGCTTCATTAACTGGGCACCGACATATTCTGGTTGAATTTCTCTTCCGATTTTAACTTTCCAGGTTCTTTTAGAACCATCCATTAAAATTTCGGTGGCCTTAAATTTGGGTTGCGTTTGAGATTGAGTAAGCTTTTTAAAATTTAGCTCTGTTGGTAGCGATTTTGTTTTTTCTATCGAAGTAATAGGGTCCATTTCAGAGATATTATGAGGTCTTTTCCAAAATGCATTATTGGGAGGATTTAGTTTAGATAGATCCACTCCTTGCTTTAGCATTTTTTGAAGTTCTTCTTTTTTAAAATATCTCCCTTTACCCTCATTAACTAAATTAGAAGGCATTGGTCTTTTTAAATCATTGCGAGGCACATCGTATTTCACAAACATCATATTTATTTGGCCCTTAATCATTTCTTTAATTAAGGCATCTCCACTATTGTTTTTAGTGGCATATCGAATGGTTAAGATTTCAGCTAGTGCATTTTGTTTTTCTAAAGGGTTATCAAGGTTTTTAAAATGTTCAATTCTGGCCAAGATATTATCATAGGCCTTTACTGCTTTTTTATTTTTAAGTTTTGCTTCTGCTTCGACGAAAGATTCTTGAGGGTCTAAAGCTTCCAATCTGTTTTGAATAAATATTTTTCTAGATTTGTGAATACTTCTTTCGAAATCTTTTAATTTTTCAAAATCAAACACGCCATTACTATAGAATTTTTCGTTAATCTCGGTTTTTAAAACTTTTGACGGTGGAATGCCAAGTTCTTTGACAGAGAAAACTTTAGCACTCGAAACTGAAAGGTTAAGCAAAAATCCAAAGCAAATAAAAAGGATCTTTATTGTTAGTTTATTTTTCATATATACTCCTTAAGCATTATATTTTTTTCAAAAAAATGTACCGGCCTTAATTTGATAAGGGAAACAGTTTTTACCTACCATTAACTTAGTGCAGCACGAGTCAATATCTATTTTATTTATGCATATTCAAATAATTTCAAGCGGAGGATAACCAGAAGGTTTATATTTATTAAAAATCCGTTTCAACTCTTCTTGATATCTGTCTCTCAGCTGCACCATGTCATCGAAGGTGGGGTTAGACTTCTGTGTTACTTCAATTTTTTTACCAAGTACCATTTTGTAATCTTGCCTAAAGGGAATAGGTAGTCCCCACCTCCCCCTAAAAGGTAATATGGGAATGGTGCTAGGACTTATTGGTAACTTACTTCGAATAGCGGTTAGTTCAGGGTAGAATTTGTATAACTTATGCATATTATAAGTTATTCCCGGAACAAGAGGCATTCCAGTTTTTATCGCAACTTGAAAAAAATTCAGATTGGACTTTAAAATTATAGTTGCAGGCTTATAGGCCAAAAGCATCTCAGGTAGCTCCCCTGGCGTCACACAAAGGTTCTCCCCTCTTTCTTTACATCGTTTATAACTTTTTTCAATGGGGGGCAGGTAACCGAGGATGCTATAGAGGGTCCTGTTAAAAGGCAGAGCAAAGGTATTTTTATCAAAGGTTGATTTAAATTTAATTCCCTTTCTATAAAGATGTGTCGCAAGGGGGTAAAAGTGAATATCATTTATCCCATGAGGATGGAAACTTATAATGCTCCCCTTTAGATCCCCTAGCGGGTGATCTTCAATAACCTCTATTTTTTTAAAGCTCATTTTTTGGAAGATGGGGTTATATATAATTCTTCTTAAAAAGGGGATCGCTGTAGGGCCTATTATTAGACCAAAAAATAAATATTCAAAAAGAGCGTATCCCAAAAGAGCAGGAAACTTAATCGAAAGCAGAGAGAAAGAAACAAAAGGAAAAATGAATCCTATGGAAAAATAAAGTGTTGTCGGAATCGATTTAAAAAGAGAAGAAAGTTTGGCCTCTCTTCCTTCTACGGCATAATTCACCTCATCCGGCACCCAATTTTCAAGTCTCTGTAAAAAATCTTTAAATATAGGATATTCAAAGACTAATTCATGGGGGATTTTAGGGTTTTTAAATTGTTTTCTAAGCTTTTGTATCAATTTTAAAACATGAAGAGAATTTCCACCCAGGTCAAAGAAATTATCATTTAAATAAACCTGTTGCCCCGTTTTATTTGCAAAAAGGATGCTTGACCAATTTTCGGCCATTTTGATTTCTCCAACACTCGTTGGTTTCGCTCCAGTTTTTTCAAATTGGGAGAAAGGATCAGGAAGGGCCGATGAATCGACTTTTCCTGCAGCAGTTAGAGGAAATTTTTTTAGAGTCAGGATTTTATGAGGAACAGCATACTTTGGTAGGCCATCTAAGAGTTTTTGCGTAAGTTTTTTTATGTTAATACTTTTCGGAGTTACATAAGCGATCAGATTATTTCCAACAACTTTAGCAATACTACCAGTCACACCAGGGAACCTTTCAATTTGTTTTTCTATTTCATCTAACTCAACTCTAAAACCACGAATTTTAACCTGTCGATCGATTCGTCCTAGATACTCTAGTACTCCATGACTTTTCCATCTTACCAGGTCACCAGTCCTGTAAAGTGTCCCAACTCCAAAAGGGTTGGCAATAAACTTTTCTGCGTTTAGCTCCGGCCGATTTAGATATCCTCTTCCAACTAAATCACCACCAACCCAAAGCTCTCCGGATTCCTGTCCCTTTACCTGTTTATTTTTAGAGTTAACGACATAAAAGTCACAATTTTTAAAATTATCCCCTATATGAGTTTTTTCAAGATCATTTAAAAGTGTCCAACTTACAGCACAGGTACACTCAGTAGGTCCATAACCATTAAAGAGTTTTACATGGGAAGAAAATCGGGAAATAAATTCATCTGGACACTTCTCTCCGCCAACGGAGAGAGTTTTAAGATGGGGATAGTTTTTTGGTTCCATCAAGGAAACGTAAGAGGGCGTGAGCATAACATTTGTTATTTTCTCTTCGGCCATCACCTCATAGATATCCCCCTCCCACAAAACTAAGGTAGCGCCAAAACTTATACTGCTAAAAAGGGTTATTAAGGAGGCATCAAAAACCGTACTAGGATTTTGTAGCACCCTATCCTCAAAACCTAGGCCTACTTTTTCACCATAAACGGTGATAAAAGAATATAAATTCCTCTGCTCGATCATGGCACCTTTAGGTATTCCTGTAGTACCGGAAGTGTAGATCACATAGGCCAAAGTATTTGGTAAAATATTGGGCAGTTCTGATTTTATTTCATCGAGAGGTTTTATATCCACAGAAATGAGATTAGCAGAGGTTTGTAAGGCCCGAGCAGCAAGGGTTTTATCATTTCCCAGAATAAACTTACAATCGAGATCTTCCATGATGGTTTGAAAGCGCTCTTTACCATCATTGATCCCTAAGGGGACAAACGCAGCACCGGCCTTTAAAATGCCATAGATGCTTATTATTAATTCAAAAGATTGTGGAAGAAGTAACGCAACTCTATCTTCTGGCCCGACTCCTAATTTTAAAAGCTTTGTAGCGAGTTGATCTGATTTTTGATCAAGGTCATGAAAAGAAAGAATTGATTTTTTAAATTTCAAAGCAGGGGATGTAGGGTTTGTTCTCACCTGCTCTTTCAAAAGAGAAATTACCGTTTGCGAGTATTTGACGTCCTCCTCAATTGACTCAGAGTAAATTAACTGAGGACATACTTTTTCCATTCTTCAATGCTACCTGTTGTTGCTTAGAGTTAGGCCCAGATTATATAAATTTACTCTTTAAAGTAAAGGTAATTGCTTAGTCGCGACATATTTTCAATAAATCTTTAATTCCGGGTGCTCTAATGGGGCATGCTTTCGGTACAAATCCTTAAGACATTTTATATATTCTGCATACAGAGTCTCCACTTGATCCCAAGTAGGATTTTCTACTTTTTCAACTTCTATTGGCCTTCCAAAAGTTACCTTAAGGTCCACTTTATGAGGAAGAGGTAATAACACCCTGCCCCAATAAGGCTGAAATGTTAGGCCGTCATATTTCCTGTATAAATCGAACTTCCATTTGATAAAATGATTAAAGGGCCTAAATGCCTTTTCATTGCCATGAACATAAACAGGTGTAAGGGAGGTACCAGTCTTTAGAATATATTTAAAAAATACTTTTTGGCCTGATATATCTACAAATCCCGCCTCATCAGGTCTTAGAGTTTCTCTGTCCCCTAAAGCAACCATCAAACTAAAATCTTCCTTTTCAGCTTGAAAATAACTTTCATCTTTACCCGGAATTCCCATATTTAGTTGATACCAAGTTCTACAAAAAGGAACTTTAAAATAGAAAGCATGATGGGTATTTCTATAGTTAACCCCTTTTTTCAACATATGTTGTTCAACAGGTCTTATATGATGTTCAGTCACTCCATGGGGAGTAAGCATAAAAGCAGTTCTTTTAATCTTTTCTAAAGGATATTCTTCTATGATCTTCACTGAATTATATTTTTTATTGGGGGCAGAAATGCCTAGAATGAATCTTCTAAAAAATGAGATACGAGGCAATTTAAAAAATCGGTGAAAAAGAAATTCCAGTCCCATCATTATAAGGGTTAATTTTGGAAATAAAATTAACGCGACTATGAGAATAATAAATGCACCATAATGCATAAAGATATCATAGGTATAGCTGGGAAGAGATTTAACTGAGTCGATAAAAACCCTAATTTTAGAGGCACGTTCTTCTATAGCTGAATCTTGCTCTGATTCTAAAAGAGCACTCATCATCGGGAGAAACCCCGGATTAGCATTTGCCTGATCCAAGGAGAAATAGGGATTTATCTCTTCTTGTAATTTTTGGGTAAGTTTTAAGACATCTAGTGAGTTGCCCCCTAAATCATAAAAATTATCTTTAGTGGAAATAGGAAAATCTTTTTCCACCATATCTGGGGCCAATATTTTTCGCCAAATATCTGCTAATTTTTTCTCTTCCGGAGTGACAGGTCGATCTTCTTTCTTGATGGAAGACAGTTTAGGGGCAGGCAGGCCCTTTTCATCTACTTTTCCTGCAGAATTTATGGGAAAGCTTTCCATATCGATAAACATTGAAGGAACAGCATAGCTTGGAACCTGCTTACTTATAAATTCTTTAAGCTCGCTTAGGTCTAGATTATTAGGTGTTAAATAAGTTATTAAATTATGACCTTGTAAAACAACGTGAACACCGGTCACTCCCGGGTAGGTACTAATAAGCTTTTCCAGGCCGTCTAATTCTACACGAAACCCGCGAACTTTTACCTGCCGGTCTATTCGGCCCAAAAAATCCAAGTTATCATTATTTTTCCAGCATACCAGGTCACCACTTTTATAAAGCCTTCCCTCACCAAAAGGATTTTTTATAAATTTATCCCTTGTGAGTTCCGGGCGGTTTAGATAGCCCCTAGCAACACCCTCTCCACCAATCCACAACTCCCCCGGCCCTCCATTTTGGCAAATTTGCCCCTCTTTCCCCACTACGTAAATCTTTACGTGGGGCAAAGTATCTCCAATATGAATATTTGAAGAAATAGTCATTTTAGTAACAGTGGCATCTACTGTGGCCTCCGTAGGCCCATAACCATTGTAAATTTCTACTGTCTCGGGAAATTTTTTAACAATTTCTATTTTTAACTTTTCACCACCAATGATTAATTTTTTTAAGGAAGAACAATCCTGCGGATTAACTAACTCGGCCATAGAAGGAGTAAGGTTAGTGTAGGTAATTTTTTCTTTTTTTATTGTTGCCGATAAATCTTTTTCCCAAAATACTAAGGTTGCCCCACTACAAAGAGTTGGAAAAATTTCCGCCACAGAGCTATCACAGGTGGTACTCATGCTCTGCAAGGTTCGGTCATTTGCATCAATGGTGGGCCTAAAATTCATTAGATAAGAATAGAGGTTTCTATGCTCAATCATGACCCCTTTAGGT
>QNFX01000058.1 GCA_003650125.1 Campylobacterota bacterium | reverse complement strand
TGAAGCTTTCGATTAAACGATTTTTGCTTTGCTCTAGGACTTAATATCCCTAAATACTTCTCTCCATCGAGTTCCACTCGCTCTAAGTCTTCTATAATATTGTTGAGATTCACATCACCATCAACTTTTAGTTTGTAAGCAAAAGGAGTTGTTCTAAGAACAAAAAAGCGAATGTTATATTTTTGATGTAAAGAGCTCACCGTAGCTCTTATGTTTTTTTCTTCTTGGATATTTAAATTTTTTGAGTAAAATCCTCTACTGGTTCTCTCGTTTCCGACCTTGAGACAACCAAGAACAAAAAAGGTACAAAAGACTAAAAGAAAAACAATGATTTCTGATTTTTTCATATCCCTATTATAAATTTGATGGGTATTTCAATCTAGAGGGCAAAAAAAAAGGCCCTAAAAAGGGCCTTAAAACGAGGGGAAGCATTCGCCTCCCCTATAGTGCTTGATTACTTAGTGTTATCAAACAGTGAGTTAACTGATTTCCCATTCATGGAACGAACGTGAAGAAGAATTTTTGCTCTGTCTAAGTTCTTAGGAACCTCAACTTCTTTTTCAAAAGGAACCATTTTCATTGGGCAATGCTCGTAAACTTGTTTCATTTTTGGAAGTACCGCCATAGTGTCTTTTCCGTTGTCTGCAAAGGCAACTTCTTCAAACTCAAGACAATCACTTGGAGTATAACCTACAAGTCTAATTTTTCTTCCAGTCTCATCTTTGTCTTCAATATAAGCTATATTTGCGTAGATATGATCATCTACAGCTGAGCTAGTTGATTCAGAGATTGTAATTGAACTACCTTTTTCATAGATACTTTTTCCGTTAACTTCAATGTCATAAAGACCTTTATCCATTACCCCTAAAGCTACGGGTTGAATGAAAGGAACAACAACAGGAACACAAAATGGATTTGTCTCATCATACTTAAGTGCTGAAACAGTGATCTTAACTTTACCTTCGACTACCTCGACTTTAGTCATAGGTGATTTGTGACAAAGGTTAGGTAAAGTACCTTCAACAATAATTTCAGTATTGTCGTTAGAGTCAAATCCTTTTGGAACGTAGATATGATCTACTGGGACTAAAGTTTCGACTGGTGTCCCTCCAATACCTTGAACGGAAAATAATGCTACCAAAACAAAAGAAAATACGCTTAGTGATCTCATAAATGCCTCCCTAGTTGAAATCTCTAAGGTAAAGGTAATCCCGCCTAAACCATTAGAATGTAATCAAAAGTTCATAAAAGAATGATTCTCATCATGAACCTAAATACCACAATTTGGGAGAAAAAAAAAGGGGCGAACGCCCCTTCCTTGTAAAACTTTACCTTATTTTTTCAATTTTTCGAAGGTGCCCCACTCAAAAAAACCATCGACATGGTTATTTCGCACCCTGATCCCTTCTGCTGTCACCTTGATAATTCTTAGATTGGCCTGCATAGCGAGTGGCGCCATGGTAGTGCCATAAACCTTATCTCCACGGCAAGCAGTGATTATTTTACCAGGGCCGAAGAGGTACTGACCGCAACGGTTTCCTTTAGAAAAGCCACTAAATCGACCAGCAAACGAAGCGCTGGAAATTAGCATTAAAAGAACAACTAACTTACTCATAAATCCTCCTTACCAGCCTATTTTACTCCAATAAAAAAAAGACTCAAGAAATATATCATTTTTCTACAAAAATTATTTAAATCTAAACAATTCTTATTGGATCTAATTTGCAAATAACTTATGATAAAATCATGAAATTACTTTTAACTCTACTAGTTTTACTCTCTTGCGAAAATAAACCTTCACAACGACTGCCGGCCAGCACAGCTCTTAAAAGTTGCAAGTGTACCCGAGAATTTAAGCAAGTCTGCGGAAAAAATAACATCACTTACAACAACTCCTGCCTGGCCGAATGTGCGGGAGTAAAATTTAAAGCTGGGGCCTGCCCGACCGAGAACTGCATCTGTACCATGCAATATGTTCCTGTATGTGGATCCGATGGCAAAACTTATTCGAATTCATGTAATGCTAGATGCCAGAAGGTGGAATTTACTAAAGGTAAATGTAAGTAGTTTTAGGTTCTTTCAAAGGCAATTCTAGTAAGATTTTTGGGGCCATTTTCGCCTACCCATACATCATCTTCGATACGAATACCACCGAATTTTTTAAGGCCCTCAACTTTATCCCAGTTTATTTCTTTGCCTAGAGGATCTTTCTTTAAATCATGCAACAGCAAATCGATAAAATAAAGGCCCGGTTCGATCGTAACAACATTACCCTCTTCTAGAGTTTTAGTACAACGAAGGTTGGGAAACTCGATGGGAGGTGATTGCTCTGCTCCCTTTTCATCATTAATTTTTGCTCCCACATCATGAACCTGAAGACCTAAGGGATGACCAAGACCATGGGGAAAGAAATAACGAGCTATCTCCGTTTTAGGACCACCCTTAACAATCCCCACCTCAGATAAAATTTCTCCAATCTTTTCATTGGCCAAAGCGTGAAGATCTCCAAAAGCGCTACCAATTTGACAACCTTCAACTAAATCCATCTGTGCTTTATTCATTAGATCAATCAAGACTTGAAACTCTTCTATCTCAGTATAAGTTCTAGTGATATCGCTGTGGTATCCATTAAAGGAAGCACCAGCATCGATTAAAAAAGAATGATGAACCTCTGGTGCAGTTTTTTCATAATCACTGTAGTGAAGAATTGCTCCGTTTTGATTTAAAGCAATAATATTATTGTAGGGAAGTTCACACTCTCTTATATTTAGCGTTTTTAAGTACTGCTGATGAATTTCAAACTCTGATGTTTTATCTAAATAAGTCAAATAGGCCTGCTTGTGGGCCTTGGCCGCCAAATGATTTGCTTTTTTCAAACAGGCCAACTCGTAATTTGATTTTATTCCCCGATGATAGTTAAAAAAGTTCAAGACATCATGCTCATTGGTCTTAAAAGGCAATTCATTTCTCTCCGGGCCTATATAAGAAAAGTTACCCTTTAAATTCTTAAGATAGTCTATTCCCTCGGAGAGATTTTTAATGGGTTTTAAGTCAAACTCAAAGACCCAAAAATCATCAGGCAAAGGGGCCACCTTATGCCAAAAATCATCAGGGTGGTAATATAAGATCTCTGGCACTTTTCCTGGAGTAAAGATCAAAAAACAATTAGGATTATTTCCCAGTGGTACCCAGTGATTAAAATAAGGGTTGGATTTAAAATAAACAGGATGATCGTCAAAAAGATAATAATCCAAAAAACCAGAGGCCACTATTAGTCCATCCAGATTTTTTTCTTGTAAAATATTTTCTGTCTTACTCTTTAAATTTTTTATATGTTCAATATAAAGGGTGGAGATATCATTCATTTTTCTAATACTTCTACGGACCAGGCCATGGAACCTTCATGATCTTTTTTACAGATTTGTTGCCACTCACTAAGATTAAGTTCAGGAAAATAAGAGTCGGCCTCGCCATCGTAATCAACCGTGGTCAAATAAAGTCGATCGGCCTTATCTAGGGCCTGGCCATAAACGTTGGCCCCACCACAAACCATTAACTCATCCTCTCCTGCTTTTTTGGCCAATTTAATTGCCTCATCAATACTGGCAGCACTAATGCACCCATCAACACGATAATCAGGGTTTCTTGTAAGGATAATTGTTTTTCTTCCCGGTAAGGGCTTCCCTATCGATTCAAAAGTTTTCCGACCCATTACAATATGATGGCCTAAAGTAATTTTTTTAAAAAACTTTAAATCCTCAGGAAGATGCCAAGGTATTTGGTTATTTATCCCAATCTCTCGATTCTTTCCCATGGCGACAATCATTGAAATTTTCAAACTGAAATCTCCGCTCTAATTCTTGGATGCGACTCATATTGAGTTAAAGCAAAATCTTCATATTTAAAATCAAAAATGCTTTTTACATCTGGGTTAATTAACATATCTGGTAAGGTGTAAGGACTCCGATCCAATTGCGTCTTTGCTTGTTCAAGATGATTCAAATAAAGATGTGCATCTCCAAAAGTATGGACAAACTCACCTAGTTTAAGATCACAAACTTGCGCCAACATCATAGTAAACAGTGCATAGGAAGCGACATTAAAAGGTACTCCTAAAAAGACATCTGCTGATCTTTGATAAAGCTGGCAAGAAAGCTTGCCCTTTGAAACATAGAACTGAACAAAAGCGTGACAAGGCGGAAGCGCCATATTAGAAAGTTCTCCCACATTCCAAGCACAGAGAATATGTCTTCTCGAATCCGGATTATTTTTTAACCCCTCAACTAATTGCGAAAGCTGATCAATGGTTTCACCCTTCGCATTTTTCCATCTTCTCCACTGAGCACCGTAGACAGGACCAAGGTCACCATTTTCATCGGCCCATTCATCCCATATAGAAACTCCATGCTCATTTAAATATTTAGTATTGGTATCACCTTTTATAAACCACAAGAGTTCATGGATGATTGACCTTAGATGAACTTTTTTAGTGGTTACTAAGGGAAAACCTTCATTTAAATTATAACGACTCTGAAAACCAAAAACTGAAACCGTTCCAGTTCCGGTTCGATCCTCTTTTTCTGTTCCATTTTTTAAGACATGATCCATTAGTTCAAGATAGGGACGCATCTGATACTCCTTTGACTGGCCGATTCTATCCGGCAAGCGTTTTTATGGCAAAATCTAATTGACTTCCCAGCTAAAAAACTTAAAATTTTTACTAAAGGGTACAATATGAAAATTGCAATTATAACTTATATATTTCTAGGTTTTTTAACCGTATATGGCAACGAGGAAATCCCTGAACGCAATGACTCTAGAACCACCGCAGAAATTATGAAAGCAAATAAAATTTCTTCTAAGGCCCTCTGCAAAACTAGCTGTCAGTCTAAATTCTCGCGATGCTATAACCAAAACAAGAAAGCTGGCCTTAGATGCGCTGCTAAGGCCGTTAGCTGTCAAAATAAATGTAAATAACTAAGGTAAAAACTCATGTTAAGATCCTATACCATTGCTCTTTGTACTTTTTTTTCATTTAACCTCTTCGCTAATGCAATAAATCTAGAACCTTTGTGTTATCAAAAGCCATCATCTTGCGGAATGGCATCTGCCGTACTAACTCTCCCATCTCGCGGAAATTTCCGAGTACGCTCTAGATGCCGAAGAAAAACTCAAGCTGAAATACAAAGAGGCATTTGTCATCAATGGAATAGTGTTCTACAAATCCAGGCCGTTATTAAACTTCCTAAAATTGGCCAATATGAATGGCGTAACCAATGTTTTAACAATCGATTAACTTGCAAGCATGCTGCAGAGATTTGGCGTGAATTAAACCACAAGAATTTAGCTTTTTATGCAGAGTGCGGGGTATTTAAAAGAAATATGTGGAATTTTTCAGATCGCACAATGGAAAGAAAAGGACTCTTTAAATGTGTTGGTTCAAACCCCATCGAACTAAGAGTTCGCGCTAAACGGGTTAGATAACCTTGGTTACCACAGGCCTTGAAAGACTAATCCAGGAAAAAGACCTGCAAAAAAAAATAATGGGCAAAGTGGCCTATTTAGGACACTCGGCCTCCGTTGATCGAAACTACACGATTGGTGTTTACCATTTAAAAAACATATTCAAAGACCGGCTGATAAAATTCTTAGGCCCCCAGCATGGGCTTTTTTCCAATGTCCAAGACAACATGGTGGAGACCAAGGACTTTGTTCATCCCTACTTCAAACTCCCTGTCCTCTCCCTTTATAGTGAAATACGCGCACCAAACGATGAGACTCTTAAAGATGTAGATACTTTAGTTATTGACCTCCAAGATGTAGGCACTCGAGTTTACACCTATATTTCGACCTTAGGTCTTATTATGGAGCAGTGCCAAGGCAAAGATATTAAAATTGTAATCTTGGATCGACCTAATCCCGTTGGCGGAGAAATAATTGAGGGAAATATCCTAGAAGAGAAATTTAAATCTTTTGTAGGTCACGCCCGGATTCCCATGAGACACGCCCTAACGATGGGAGAGGTTGCACTTTATTTTAAAAAGTACCTCTATCCCAAAGTCAAATTAGAAGTAATCCCTATGAAAGGATGGAAAAGAAATCAGTTTTTTAAAGATACAGGACTCCCCTGGGTAAATCCTTCTCCCAACCTTCCTACCATGGATAGTGCTTTAACTTTTGTAGGAACAGTTCTTTTTGAGGGCACCAACATATCAGAGGGCCGAGGAACAACTCGAAGCCTCGAAATTGTCGGTCATCCCAAGATTGAACCTTTTAGTCTACTGGACAAGATGAAAGGAGATTTTAAGGATTGGCAGCTAGAAGGATTCACTTTAAGACCTATGTATTTTCGGCCGACCTTTCAAAAACATCAAGACAGTAGTTGTGGCGGATTCCAGATTCATGTGACAAACCATCAAAAATTTCGTCCTTGGCGATTAGGCCAGTACTTCCTAAAAAAGTTCCGACAGGAATTAGGAGAAGATTTTCAGTGGAATAAAAATCCCTACGAATATGAGTTTGAAAAGATTTCTATCGATCTAATTAATGGCTCTGACAAGATTAGAAAGTGGGTGGAATCAGATTTTGGCCCAAAAGAACTTAGTGAACTTGAAAACAAAGATCGCTTAACCTATGAAAAACTAAGGTCTGCAATACTTCTCTACCCCTGAAAATCTTCCAATTCCCTTGATTCTTTTTCTATTTTTGCTATCAATAGAGACCTATGAAGACAATGGTACAAAATAGCTCTATTCATGGACGGGGATTATTCTCCTCCACTGAGATAAAAGAAGGTGAACATATTGGCACCTTTGAGGGTATCCCTGCTAAAAGAAACAACAAATACATCCTATGGCTTGAGGAGGAAAAAGGACTTATCCCTTACCGAATCATAAATGAAATGAAATATGCCAACCATAGCACCTCACCTAATGCAGAGCTCGACGGGCTTAATATGTTTGCGACTAAAAGGATTTTTATTGGAGAGGAGATAACTTTCCATTACGGATCTGACTGGAGTTAACTAAACATTTCTCATTGTACACCCGATGTTTTTACTCGGCTTTTAGGCTATAATATAGGGTGAATGAAATTAATGCTAAACCTACAGGGTTTAGGAGGAAAATATTTTTCTTCCTTAGTATTCTTTGTTCAATTTCTATCAACCTCTTGGTGCTTTTTTTCTTAAACCTATATCACCTTCCAAACAGTCCTCTCCAAAAAGATAATAAAAAAACTTTAATTGTAAAAATTAATGATCTCTCTCGCTTTATTACCAAAAAAGCAGAAGGTTTTTTTTATAAATGGAAAGGGAGAAAAATGGCCCTTTCAGATTTGGCGATCAATACGAGTACTATTAATTTTAGGCCGGTACCCCTTATAAACAAAGAAGGGATCGGACATTTTGGAGATAATACTGGTTTTGACAATTTATCTGTAGATGGACACAACAGTATTTACCACTACATTAATAAAACTATAAAAAGGCATATCGATTACCCTCAGGCCTTTGTAGATAGAGGTATAGAGGGCGTAATCCAAGGAAGGCTAGTTTTCTCCCCTAAAGGAATCTACCTGCCAAAATTATCCAAACTTCGCGGAAGTAATGGACGTTTAAAAGTTCACGTAGCAAAAACACTTCAAGAGTTATTTAAAAATCCTCTCCCTTACAATCTTAATTTCGTCAGACATGATTTTTTTATGGTGGACACTACAATTCGTTTTGTTATTCGCCCCTATAGATCTAAAAAATTCCACCAAATGAATTCATTTTCCAATGGCCGACACATGGCAATCCTAATCGAAAAGAGAGGATTTAACCCTCACTACAAAGGAAATCAGTGGATGGATCTGCTAGTTACGCTCATGCAATATGCCCCCGTAGCAAAAGGACAACCCATAAATACCGAAGGTGCTTTAGTCCCCTTACTGCAAGGTTTTATCTCCGATGAAGGCCCCATAAAACTCAAAGATGGTACCTTGCAGGTAAACACGAGTACTAAAGATTTTCTGATATTTTTACAAAAACTGTTCATCAAAAGAGGAATGATAGACACCAGACAAGTAAGAGAAACATATAATAAAAACCAACAAGAACTAAGCAAAATAAGGAGTGATAAACCAAAAATGAAATATGAAGACTATAAAGAAGATCCGGAATGGGATGAATGGGCCAGGCAACGATAATTTTAATTTTGCTTTTATTTGTCAGACCGATCTCTAGCGAATTTTACAATCATGGAGATAAGGGCACTTTTATCTTTAAATACACCACTATCAATCGAACTGGACAACGCTGTAAAAGCGATTTCTCCTGTGCCAGCTTATGTTGCAGACATGGAATCTGCCGTAGTCACAATCCCTCAATGGGGGCCTATTGTGCAAAACCTGCGGGGAGGTCCTGTGTCTCTCCCGCTGTCCAAAACCTACTCAAATCTAACTCTTGAATTTAGGTCTCGGTCTGCGATTACTACATCGCAGGTTTAATTTCTTGCAAGTTTTGGCCTACGAATTAACGTTTCCAAAGCCGGTGAACCCCGGAATTCAAGGGATTGAATTCCTAGTCCGTCGAACCTCCAAGCACACCTGGTACGAATTCCTTCTTCCAGATGGCCCAAGCAGGGCAACTTTTTTATTAATTTTTTTAACCCGTTTTTTGCTGCGTTTTCATCACGGATATGAATGATTCCACAACTTGGGCATTTCCAAGATCTTATGCTTGGATCGAGCGATTTTTCGTGGATGAAGTTACAACCAGGAGTTGAACAAGTTTTGGTAGTGTTTTTCTCATTCCAAATGTCAAAACTCTTTCCACCTCTTTTAGCAACCCAGGCGAGCGTCTCTTTAAATCTTCCAATTAAAGATTCATTATTCATCGACCTTCTCATCTTTTTTCCCAGTCCTCCTCCTCTGGGAGTGTAATCTCCAATTCCAACTAAATCGTATTCTTTGAAAAGTTTATTCGCTAGTGTGTACAGATAAGTCTTGGTTTGGTCTCGACGAAGTTGTAACACTTTTTTTAAAGTTTTATCAAACTTTTGATACCTTCTTGAGGGAAGGTAAAAGAATTTATCCTTTTTAAGTTCCACTTTTTTTGCTTTCCTAAGACACTTATCCCTCCTTGATTTTAAGTGGTCTATTCTTTTTTGCAGGTTCTTTAAAAAATAAGGGTTGGCAATCTCCATCGCCCTTCCATCACTGCCCACCACATAACCTAGGTTTTTATGATTGGGATCAATTGAGGCCACGGTATTGATTTCTCTGGTGTTTTTAGCAACTTTTTCTACCGTGAAGACGGCGAAGAATCTTTCCCCATTTTTTGTTATGCGAAGATTTTTAACTTGAGCTCCTTTGAATTTACTCAAATTATTTTTTAGCGTTCCGGTCACTTTTAAACGCTCTCCCAGATCATTTATCCCCAGTGTTAGGGTGAGGGAACTACCTGAGACCTTGAAACCCTTATTTGGCTCATCGTAGAGCAAGGAAAAAAAGCTTCTCTTAAAGGATCTAAATCTAGGCCATCCGACTTTTGGCCCCGTTCGTTTTCCCTTTCTAAAATCTTGATAATTTTTTATGGACTGGGACAATCTCAGTGCGGAATTTTTCAGAGGAGAGCTGTGAACACTTTTTAAAAAAAGGTGGTTGTCTTTAAGTTTAGGAAGAAGATTCCTAAGCCCTCTTTGGGTATAAATAGTTTTACAAGGAGTTTTATCTCCACTTTTTATAAAATCCTCTTTTAAATCGTTTGCCACTTTTAAGAGATGGTTAAAGGCCCAGTTGCAAATTCTAGATTGTCCATCTAAGACACTCTTGTTTTGCTCGTCTAAAATGTATTCGATTTTAATGGCGTATTTCAAGCGGCCTTCCTTTTATGATGGGCCCTCTTACCATAAAGTCTGGCGGAAAAAACTGTGATGATCTCCAGTACATCAAAGGCCAGGGCCTCTTCATCTGATTTAGGTGTTATTTCTTCTATAATTTCTATTTCAGTGCCGAAAAAGTCACAAATATTAAAGATGATTTCACTCCCGAATCGAAGAAGTCGATCCTTGTGAGTTAAAATTATTTTGGAAACCTCACCGCTTAAAATAAGTTTAATTAACTTTTTAAGTCCTCTTTTTTTATAATTGAGACCACTTCCAAGATCACTGATGATTTCATAAGTACTTTCACGCTTTTTGAGATAAGAATCTAACCTTTCTATCTTTCTTATAAGATCTTCCTTTTGATCATGTGAAGAAACCCGAGCGTAGGCGATTACTCTCTTGTTACTCGATTTAGAAAAATCGCCCATGAATTCCTTGAGTTTATTAATGGCATACCTCCGGTGTTTGCCAATAGTTTTAAATTGAGGCATAAGTTTTTTATTCTTTTCCCACCGTCTCAAGGTAGAAATTGAAACACCTAAAACTTTTGCTGCTCGACCAATGCTAAGATACATGAAGCCTCCTTGACAAGGTGTCAAAAACTTATGATATTAAAATAAAGAGCTAATAATTTTAGATAGTTACAGAGTCAAAATATAGGTTTGAGTAGTTTTTTTGGGTACTGCTATCAACCCCCTACTGCGCCAAACAGATTACTCAGAACTGTTATATTGTCAAAACCGGGAAAGATACTTGTGCTTTAAGGTGTTATAGAAAATATTCTTATTTAAGATGCAAAAATAGTAGATGTACCCATCGTAGGCCACCACCAGTTCCACATTTTGATCAGGATAATCCAGATTGCTCTGAAGCGATTGATCCGCCTTTAATTTGAACAGCGAAGTTGAATGGTTAAATAGGGCCTGCCATCTCTGAGAATCCGCAGCGTTTCAGCATCAAATTTCCTCGGTACTCCACAGGCAACGATAGAAGCTAGCTCATATTGAGTTACACCTGAACAGGAAAGCGCCATCAAAAACAATTTTTGACTCCCTAATTCTTCACCTTTGGTTTTACAAACTGTAGGAGATAAATCTACAGGGAGTACCCACTCTTGATTTTTGGGAACAGCATACTCAATTGTACTATTTTTTTCATGATTGATAATTATAATATTATATTTATTTCTAGATTCGTTATTTTCACCTAAAACAGCTGTTTTTTCCAGCTTAGCTTTTTCTATTCCCTTATCAGAAAAGTTGTCTGGTTCAATGACTAGTTGCTTGGTGCAGGCACTTAAAAAAAGAATAAACAAAAGACTTTTCATAAAAAACCCCTACATTTTCTTTGAACTTGCCTAGATTATACTACATAAGAGTTTAAGCTAAATTAAATTTATTTATTTCTGCCCCTTACCTTGCAATTAACGATGCCCCATGGAGACACTTGGCATTCATAATTACTACCGGCCAAAACAGGATTTAAATCTTCTATGAACAAATTGTATGAAGACCTAGGAGGACCTATATCGGTGCAGGAAATCAGCAGAAAGAAAAAAGGCAAAAGTTTCATAAAAGAACCCCCTAGTCCACATCAATCACATAAGGCCCTTTCATCACATCAGTTCTGCCAAGAACTGAATCTATAGTATAAACCTCTATTCGATCTTTTCTAAAATTCACACGCAGATATTTATTGTATTGAGCAGAACCACTTCTAAAAACCGGTATCTTTTTAGTTCCTGCATACTCACTATAAGTATAAAAATAATGTTGATGAATATGGCCAGCAAAGATTGCTACTACAGGATAGTCTTTTAAGATATTATAAAAGGTAGATCGATCGCTAGACTTGAAGTGCTGTCTTGTATCGTGCATGTTGATAATGATTTTTTTACCTGCTTTCTTGGCCCTATAAAGATCGTACTTCAACCAATCAAAGGACTTACGAATTTGCACATAATCTCTGCGCGCTTTAGAAAAATTCCAACCGTTAAAAGAAGTCTCATAAGATGGATAATTATTTAGCTGGATGAAGTGATATTTACCAATAGTAAAGGAGTATGCCAGACTTCCTGTGTGATATTTTCTTAAATTTGGAAATTTATAATGTGTTTTGCCCTCATAATAATCAAAGCGATTAACATTTAAACTTTTCACCCTATCTTTTAAATAATTCACCATACGCATAGCACAGTTATTAAAGCTACAATCATTAATATTATTGGCATAGTCATGATTACCCAGCCCAGGCCATAGATTGAAGGTGGACTTGTTCTCATAGTAATCAATATATTTATCATATTCTTCTTTATGTCCGAATGCGGTTAGATCTCCATTGAATATGGCCCCGGCAAATTTGCTAGCTCCTATGCTGTTGGCAAGTTTTTGCATCGATTGATAGTGCCAAGAATTGGACAGACTGCCCTGATTTTTCTCCCCCGAAGCACGATCTTTACACTCTCTAGTGGCACATGCCCAATAAACCTGTGGATCACTGGCAAAAATCATCGAATAATCATCAAAATTAAATCGTCCCCATTTAACATAGGATATTTGGTCATTAAAAAAATCACCAAGGTTGGCAACATTTTTAAAATAACTTCTGCAAGGAGGTCTTCCCTGAGAACTTGCTACATGTTTACAAACTTTAACCTTGTGCCCATGAGGAATTTTAATAGATGAAATCTTATCATTCCAGTTTCTAAAAATTGGTTTGGTTCTCCCCGGGCAGAAGGGAAAAGACTCTCCACGATAACCACTATCAGTATAAGCAAAAATACATTGAGAGGGATTATAAGATCTTACAACAAGCCAGGATCCCTTATTATTCATCCTTCTCCCAAGATTTCGAATATTACCTACAAAGTCCTGACAATACCCTCGCCCCCTAGAGTGCTCACAAATTCGAACTATTTTATTTTTAGGTATTTTAAGTGAACTTATTTTATCATTCCATCTGTGGGTTCTCTTTCCACAAAAGAAGTCCCATCGCTTCCCCCGATAATTTGAATGCTCAAAGGTTTGAATACAATTAGCAGCAGGTCTGGGTTTAGGTTTAGATATAGATTTAGGTTTAGGTCTAGGCCTAGCGCCTCCTCTTCCGTAAATGAGTGGTGATATTAAAAAAAGTACTAAGAAGTATTTCATTTGGCCCCTAACAAGACATATCTGCTCCTCTAATCGAACAATTCCGCCCTAAACCTTAGAAAACTAAATAATTTTCATTGCAACTCTCCTACGCTTGCTTTTATAATCTGCACAAATTTCTTCGAGGATAATTAATGCGAATTCTAACAATCTTAATACTCACGACGTTTATAACTTCTTGCGGCATGAGAAGTATCCCCACTGCCGTAAATCAAGTTGATGCTTCTTGGGCCGAAGTTCAAAACCAATACAAAAGAAGAACCGATTTAATCCCTAATTTGGTTAATGTAGTCAAAGGTGTAGCTTCCCATGAAAAAGAAACCCTAACTGCTGTTATTCAAGCAAGAGCAAATGCCACCAAGGTAACTCTTTCTGTTGATCAATTGACCCCACAAAATATGGCAAAGTTTCAAAAAGCTCAACAAGGTCTAAGCGGAGCTCTTTCCAAACTCATGGTAGTCGCCGAAAGATACCCGCAAATTCAGGCCAACCAAAATTTTAGAGACCTACAAGTTCAACTTGAAGGGACAGAAAATAGAATTACCGTGGCAAGAAACCGCTACATCCAAGCGATAAAGAAATTTAATAACTTAGTCTCAGTACCACCAGAGAGCTGGTACAATGCTATTTTCCTCAAACACGACAAAAAGCCACAGTTTCAAGTTGAAAATCTTCAAGAAGCACAAAAAGCTCCTGAGGTAAAATTCTAAATGGTAAAAATACTACTTCTTTTTATTCTTTCTTTTTCCCTGCAGGCCAAGGAAGTCCCCCCTCTTACCGGACCTATAATTGATCGTGCCAACCTGATCACGGACAAAAAGCAAATGGCCCTTTCACGGGGATTAAAAAAATATAAAAAACAAACTGGAAATCAACTTCAAATACTAACAATTAACTCCCTAGATGATGAAACCCTTGAAGGGTATTCCATAAAAGTTGTCGACAAATGGCAACTCGGAGACAAAGAAAAAGACAATGGAATCCTTTTATTAGTCGCCCTAAAAGAACGCAAAATGCGCATTGAGGTTGGCCAAGGACTTGAAGGAGATCTGCCCGATGCTCTAGCGGGAAGAATCATCAGTCAGGTCGTGCCCTATTTTAAAAAAGCAAATTATGAACAAGGAATAATCCTTGGGACTTCACTTATTATTAAAATTTTAGGAGGAGACCACAAAGCACTTAAAACAAGAGAAAGGCGCTCTGAATTCACCTCCTATCTCCCCATAGTTTTTATAATGCTTTGGTTCTGGCTCTCATTTTTTAGACCTGTATGGCTTATTCCAATTTTAGGCGGAGCAAGCTATGGTAGAAGAGGCGGCGGATTTTCTGGCGGCGGTGGCTGGTCCGGTGGCGGAGGTGGATTTTCTGGCGGAGGCGCCTCAGGGAGTTGGTAGATGATACTTACAAATGAAGAACAGACAAAAATTGAAATGGCGGTGAGGTCTGTTGAAAACACGACCTCTGGAGAAGTTGTCCCAGCTTTGTTAACACAAAGTGATGCTTATCCAGCAGCACATGCTCGTGTGGCCATACTCGCGGCGCTGATCGTTCCAATGATCTTTTTTTACCTTAATTTCGACTTCGCTCATCCCTTATGGCCTTTGTTCATCCAATTACCCGCCTTAGTCATAGGGTACTTTCTGGCCTATATTCCAAGAGTTAAAAGATTTTTTACTCTTAAAGAAGAAATTGATGAAGAGGTTCACCAAAAAGCACTACAAATGTTTTATGAAAATAAGCTCACAAACACCAGAGACCGAACTGGAATTTTAATCACAGTCTCTCTTCTTGAGCACAGGGTGGAAATTATTGCTGATGTAGGAATTAATGAAAAAGTTGAAAAAGACACCTGGGAAAAATTATTAGTTCCTCTGATATCTCAAATAAAAAAAGGAAAACTGGCAGATGGTATGGTTGATATCATCACCACTTGCGGCCAATTATTATCACAGCATTTTCCTAAAAAAGATGATGATGAAAATGAGCTCTCCAACAAGCTCATCATCGAATAACTTATTATCTATGGCCTTTGATAATGCTTGCACCATCGAGGGCCTCATCTTCAACCAGGTTCAGATAAAAACCATCCACAGCAGTAACTTCTTCAATACCATCAACGTGCATTTTTTTATCAATATATTCAGGAAGTTCTTTTGCTTTTGCTTTAGCAGCTTTAAAGTCTAAGGCCACGACAAAAAAGTTTACATGAGACTCGTAGATCCCCTTATCGTAAAAACCACAATGAACCATATATAATTTAAGCTTCAGAGTTCCCCCCTAAATCATCTATGATTTGCAAATATTTCTTATTGACGTCTTCGTTATGATAGTTAAAAACTTTTTCAACTGCTTTAATATGCTCTGGAAATACCCTCTCGAAATACTCTTCACCTTTTACAGTTAAATTAAAGGCCGGCCTTTTCTCGCTGCCACCTTCAATAGTTGCTTCAATGAGACCTTCTTTTACAATTCTTCGAAGAAAAGTAGTGGTGTTGGCGCGAGAAACATTTAACCTCTTGGAAAATGCAACGGGAGTCATCGGCCCATTAAAATATATCAGCAAGAGAACTTGAAACTTGGAAATTGAACAGTCTTTTTTCCTCATCTCACTATCGAGATATTGAAATACTGCTCGATGAGTTCTAAAAAGTATTCGCCAGGCCTTTACTTTGGGCCGATAAAGCAACTTCTCAAAGTCCTTTGTTTTTTTTCTCATACAAACTTTTTAACACGCACAGACAGATATTGGCCAAAGAATTATTTAAAAGGAAAAGACATCTGACCACTCGCTCCAACCAAGCGCCATGTCACGATAACGGATTCTAACTTTATAATTCTTATTACTCGGTATTTTTTTGTCAACTATGATCTCTGTCATCGAAACTTCTTGGTTTTTATCTTCTTCGTAATAGATATTTTGATAGTTAATGAACTCTTCATATTTAAAAGTTTTAAAATTATTCTTGGACACTTGAATATGAGTGGTGAGATGTCCATCATTATCTGCGTCTTGAAAGTCATTGCCTAAGACCTTAAGGGATCTTTTTTGAACCAAAGTTTTTAATATCTTGGGTTTATTTGGCAGCTTATTAAATCTCTTTAGCGTAAACTCATCTTTAATACCCATATCGTAAAAAGAATGAGCATCTCCATAGGAAAATCTTTTAAACGTTAACGTTGGGTTGACTCCAGTCTC
>QNFX01000057.1 GCA_003650125.1 Campylobacterota bacterium | reverse complement strand
TTCTGATTCTCTACTCCTTTTATCTTTTGGCGCTAAAGTCGTCGCCTTTGAAAGAAATAAGATCATGTGGGCCTTGCTCCAGGATGCCTTAGAGAGGGCACAAAAAGATCAAGAGTTAGGGCACCTTTTTAAAGAACGCTTCACTCTTATAAAAGGAGATCCTCGTGATCATGTCTTTGATCAGAGGCCATTGGCGGTTTACTACGATCCCATGTACCCAGAAGGGAACCGTAAGGCCCTACCCAGAAAAGAGATGAGAATTATCCGAGAAGTGGTGGGGGATGATCCTGACTTTAAAGAGACTGTCACTTGGGCCCAAGGGATTCCCAGGTCTAGATTTATTATTAAGAGACCTATCAAAGCGCCAGACCTAGATGAGAAACCAGGCCATATCTATCAGGGTAAAAGTACCCGATATGACGTCTACTTTCGCTAAACCCCTGAATTTATTTCAAGAAATTCGGGAAAAGCCAAGGCCCATGCTAACCTGGTTCTAATGAAAAACCTCATACCACTAATAACTATTTTACTGATCTCTTGTGGCAATCCTCCTACAAAAATGGTGGAAACCAATGCCTCAGGAGTGGTTATTAGGGAATTGAACTGGAAGAGTATTTCTAACAGTGCCAACTTTAAAGGTTCCATTAGGGATAATGCTAAGGCCGTAGGGGATATGATGATTCCTGCAGTTAGCTCTCGTTGTACTGGATTTTTAATAAGCAACGACATATTGATGACCAATCATCATTGTGTCTCTAGCGATAAAGAGGCGCAAAATATCGTTGTCGATTTCGCCCATGAAATGAATATACCTAAAACTGATAAGCTTAGCTTTCACTGTGATGAGTTTATCGGCAGCAATAAAGAACTAGATTATGCCCTGATCAGATGTCGTAACCATCCAGGGAAAATGGTGGGCCATTTAAAACTTAAAGTTGATGATGAACCTTTAATGGAAGATGATTTAATTTATCTGATCCATCACAACTGCGATTATAGACAAGACCCACGTTGTGATTGGACTAAAAAAATATCTCCGGGAAAAATTCAAAACTTTGATTTTGATACAATCAGACACTCTGCTGATAGTTTAAGAGGCTCATCAGGAGCACCACTTATTTCACTTAAAGATGGATTAGTTATAGGTCTTCACCATGCAGGTAAACTAACTGATAGAAGAGCTCAAGCGGGAATTTACAACGAGGCGATAAGCTCAGCACGGATCGTTGAGGATATCAGGATAAACTTTCCAGAGGTTTTCTCTCAAATCTAAGCAATTTCTAACGCTTGAAATAGGTTCTCTTTAACAGTGGGGCTTTTTGCTCGGTTTTTATAAGCTGCAGGTTGAATTTATATCCCACTGTTTCTAGAATATGAAAATTACTCTTAATCTAGGATATATTTTGAAACATCTACT
This sequence comes from Campylobacterota bacterium, assembly GCA_003650125.1. Lineage (GTDB taxonomy): Bacteria > Bdellovibrionota > Bacteriovoracia > Bacteriovoracales > Bacteriovoracaceae > SMWT01. The sequence continues at coordinate 14,880 of QNFX01000057.1, read as the reverse complement.
TATCATACTGGCCCTTTATTCAACTTCCCTTTTGGCAGCTCCCAAATATGAATTTAAAGACATGGCCAAAAAATGTAATCAAAAAGATGCTCAAAGTTGTTTCCGAGCAGGACAATTAGCTCCGAAAGGTCAGGAAATAAAATATTATGATAAAGGATGTGATCTCAATCATGAAAATTCTTGTATCACCGTGGGGAACTTTTACTACCAAAAAAAGGATAATGAAAAGGCATTGAAATATTACGATAAATTATGTTCAAAAAATTCTGCTAAATCTTGTTTTGTAATGGGATCAATGCATTACAAAACCAAAAACTTCACAAATGCCAAAAAGGCCTTTAAAAAATCTTGTAATCTAAATTTTGCTAAGGCCTGTAGAAGTGTGGGGGCCATGCTTAAAAGCACTGGAGAGGGAATCGCCTCTATCAATTTTTTTGAAAGGGCCTGTTATTTAGGAGATAAATCTGCTTGTAAAAATTTGACCAATTTTTTTCAACAAACTGGTGATGCTGAAAATTTCAAAAAGTTTAAAGACTTAGCTAAAAACGAAAAATAAGCTACTGTTGAAATCACTCTACGAATACGCAACTATCTGGTTGGTTGATTAGATACCCAATCCATTAAACCAAATTGAATGAGTTTTACAAAGGTTTAGGCCTAAGGTTTGGCCTCTTATATTCCGAAAATTTAGTTATGAAGTACCTCGCTTTAATTATATTTTTGCCCTTTGTCGCAATATCTCAGGATTATGTAGATATCGATTTAAGCGATATCCTAGAGGAAAAAAAAACTACCACAATAATAGATAAGACTAAGGGAGAGGCCTTTAAAGGCCTTCCTGAAGTGATTTTTTTGATGGATGAAGACTACCCCCCTTATATGTATGTCGATAAGGAAAAAAAGATTAGGGGCCTATATCCTAGCATGATTAAAGAAATTTCATTTAGAGCGGGGATCAAACCTAAATTTGAGGCACTAAGATGGGATAAAGCAGTTGAGGAGGCAAAAAAGGGAAACAAGGGTCTTATAGGAGTCTATAAATCAAAAATGAGAGAAAATTTTTTTGAGTTTAGTGAGCCATTTTATGACGAGATTATGCGAATTTATGTCTTAAAAGGTAAGGGATTTCCCTATGAACAAATTTCAGACCTTCGCTTTAAAACCATCGGCTGGAAAAAAGGCTTTAGTTATGGTTCTCGTATGGATAAGGCCCGCAAGCTAAATTATTTTAAAGTAATTGAGAAAAAATCACTTGAAGAACTTTTTGATGATCTTGCTGCAGGAAAAACCAATTGCCTAGTTATTGATGAAATCTCAGCTCTTCGAGTTCAGCTTAAACATAAGTCAGCACAAAAAGCAAAGCACCTTGAGCTGCCATTAGCTGAAATTCCGGTTTATGTGGTTTTTAGTAAACATAGCAAACAAAAAAAAATGATTGAAAAAGTTAATAAGGCCTTACTTGAACTTCAGTTAGAGCAGGGGTTTTCCAAGATGATCAATAGTTTTATAAGGGATGCAATACACTAAGATGAAAAATCTTTTTTTATTTTTAATGTTTTTTGGGCTGACTTATCTCGGCTATATGTTTTTTTCATCAGGCCCTGATTACGTGGAAGATGATATCGAAATAACAGATTCTTATAAACAAGAAGAAGAGATACTTACTTATGATTTTGAAGATGAAGCGCCCCCTGAGGAAGAACAAAAGTCTGTGAGAGTTGAAGAAAAAGAAGTTGAGAGTGACTTTGCTAGGGTGGAGAGGCGTTTTCTAGGTCCTGATTTCAGACCCATCACCGATGTTCCAAATAATATAAAATTTGAAAATGAAGTAAGTCCTAATTGGGAGAAAAGCTTAATCAAAGAATTTCTTGATGACGACGAGATTGATGCCAATTTAGAAATACAAAAACTTGAAAGTTTGGTCTTTTTAAAAGGTGAAGTAGGGATGTATGTGGAAAAAGTTAGAATCGTCATTTCTGAGCCTCGGGACATGGCCGGTAGTTTTTATGCTTACGTAGACTCAAGTACTGGAGAGATATTTCACGCATGGGAAGAGGATGAAGGGCCACAGATGGAAATGTTTGGTGGTATGGATGAAGATGACTTTGATGAAGAATCACAATTTACTGATACTGTTGAAGCAGACTGGGAAGAAGGTATTGAGTATACCGAAGAGGATATGTACGAAATGGGCCCCGAGGAAATAGGTTATGCTTCGGGATACGAAGAGGGGTATGAAGAGTATAATTAGTCTTTCTTTGGCAACCGACAGTAAGGAAGATGATAGATGACATCTCTAACTGCAAGTTTACAGCGATAAGTTCCTGAGGGGGAATGACGAGGATAGAGTCTTTTGGTTGCGTGGGAGAAAAAGATTTTATCAGAATCTTTCATTTTTTGTCCGCTTGCTTCTTTAATTTCTATTTTTATATAACAGGGTGGAAAGAAAAGACCACTTAGTATTTCCTTAGTGAAATTTAGATAGAGGTCTCCTTCAGCAAATCTATGTCCTGGAGTAACGTAGTTGAATTTATAACTACGATCTTTTAATTGAGTCTCTAAGGTCTCAAATAGTTCCGGATAGGTAGTTCTCTCTTTTACCAAAAGAGTGAGCTGGCAGCTTTTATGCTCCCTTACATATTCTTTGACCTCACCAAAGGCACTAAAGCAAAAAAGTAGTATAATCAGTCGCACAAGTATCTTCAACCTCCTGGATACTTTTTGGAATATCCTTAGATAAATTTTCAAATCCCTTATCAGTTACTAGGATATCATCTTCAATCCTAATTCCAATACCTCTTAGATTTTTTGGTACTTTTTCATCATTTTTTGGCAGATAAAGACCTGGTTCAACGGTGAAAACCATTCCCGCAGTAAATTTAATGTCATTTAACTCATCGGTTAAATAAGGAGAGTTGTCGTGGACATCAAGTCCAAGCCAGTGTCCCGTTCCGTGGGGATAGTAGGTTCGGTGAAGATTTTTTTCAATGATTTCCTCCACAGACTCATTGAAAACACCTAAATCTTTTAGGCCTTGGGCCAATATCTTAACAGCTATATTATGGTTTTCAGTTAGGGTTTTTCCAACCTTTACTTGGCCTATGGCCGCTTCCTGAGCTTCTAGGACGATCTGGTATAGATCTTTTTGTTCGGGAGTATATTTGCCGTTTATGGGGAAGGTTCTAGTGATATCACTGGCATAAAGATGAAATTCTGCCCCAGCATCAATTAAGAGCAGTTCTTTATCGTTTAAGACCATATTATTATCTACGTAGTGAAGAATGTTGGCATTATCTCCCCCGGCCACAATTGATTCATAAGCATTTCCATGGCCCCCCTCTTTGCGAGAGATATAGTCCATAAGTGCAGTAACTTCAGATTCATTTTTACCAGGAGAGGCAAAGGCCATGGCCGCTTTGTGGGCATGAGATGAAATAGTAGCGGCCCTCTTCAGTAGCTTAATTTCACCAGCTTCTTTTATTAGACGCATTTTTCCAATAATGGGGGGCAAGTTTATGAACTTTTCAGGTTTATGTTTTTTATTTTTTTTGCCCATTCCTATTTTTTGACAAAAACCTAGTACTTTTTGCAGAAAACCTTGATTATGAAACATATCTAAGTAGATATGTTTATGGCCTAATAAGATATTAGGGAGTTCTTTATCTAGCTCATCAATAGAAAATACTTTATCTATGCCTAGCTCTTTTTGCGCCTTTTCAACTCCGAGTCGTCTTCCACTCCAAAGCTCGGCCAGTTGATCCTTAGGCCTTAGGAAAAGGAAAGTTTTATGTTCTGAGTGATTTTTCGCAATTACTAAAAGCGCTTGTGGTTCGCCAAATCCTGTAAGATAGTTAAAATTGCTATCCTGTCTAAAAGGAAAATCTGTATCATGGCTTTTAGTCACATAGTTTCCCGAAGGGATTAGCGCTACACCATCTTCTATTACTTCAAACAGTTTTTGCCGGCGATTTTTAAAGTTCAGAGTCATTTTGAGAATTCCTTGAGTAATATTTCCTGAACTAGGTTGTAATATTTTTGGGATGAAATGTCATCTTTGGTCTATTTGATAGTTGTCAATCAACCTAAGGGATTGAATCTTATTTAGGGCCTTGGTCAAAACGATTGGTTCCTTGTGGGCATACAGTTTTGCCGCCACACTGCTAAATGAGTTCCCGCGTAGGATACCTTCAATTAAGTGGTAGATACTCTTTTTAACTGGGTAGGCATTTGGCCCTTTATCGCTTTGGTTAATAATATAAAAATAAGGTTTTTTAACTTTGGGTTGTAGATCAAGATTAATTAAATCAGGTGTTTCATCAGCATTGGTAGACTCTTGCCAGATTTCCCAAACCGGAAACCAGCTTTTAAATAGTCTAATATTAGGACTTAGTGACAGAGAGATCTTTGAAGAGTCCTCAATGATTTGCAGTGGCCTTAGAGTATCAAGGGTCGGAATGAATTTTTCATAGTGTGTCTGCCCGGTATAGATGGTGTATTCAAGTCGGGATAATTCTGGAATAAAAGAATACCTGGTTCCAATATCCGGTAGATTTTCTTTTAAGTATTGGGGGAAGGCCCCGTAGTCTTTACTGTGAAAGTGAGATGTTAATTCAGAAAATAACTTTGTTCCTAGAATTTTTTCAGTTTGTGGAAAGTGCTTTGAAATCATTCCATATCCCTCCTGGTTATGGTTTTAAATTCTTATTTTAGGTTAATCCCGATTTTTTTTCAAATTACGTTATATTACTCCGATATATATAGTCAGACATAGAGGTATTCGTATTTATAAATGAAATTTATAGAAGGCCTATGGCAAAAATCATAGTCTTTTTTTTATTGCTAAATAGACATACAATGGATGTAAATAATCCATTCAAAATGAAGGAGTCATGAAATGTTAATTAATGGAAAGAAAATTACGGGATTTATTATTTTAATTGCTTTATTCAACCTTTTTGGTTGTTCCTCTACTAAGAGATCTGGTGAGCCAGTTGCCACTAAAGATGATTATGTAATGGAAGCAAATGGTGATTCAGATTCAGGTACTGCAGGGCCTTTAAAGACTGTTTTCTTTGCTTTTGATTCATCAGTTTTAAGAGGAGAGGCCCAAGAAGCTCTCGATGCCAATATTGAATATCTACAAGAGCATCACCAAATGGAACTTGAAATAGAAGGTCATTGTGATGAGAGAGGATCTGCTCAATACAACCTCGCCTTAGGTGAGAGAAGGGCAAGGGTGGTATACGATTATATGGTGGCGAATGGGGTTGATTCTTTAAAACTTAACTTTATATCTTACGGTAAAGAAAAACCAGTGTCCTTCGGTCACAATCGTGAGTCATGGTCACAAAATAGAAGAGCGAATTTTGTAGTTAAAAAACTAAGATAAAAGATCGGGGAGAGATTTTGGTCTCTCCCACTTTAAATATCTAGCTGATTTAAGAGCGCTAAAATCTTCTCTTTTCCTATCGACATAATAAATCCTGCAAGCTTTGGACCTTTTTCTTTAGAGATAAGGATTTGATAGAGAGGAAGGAATACCTCTCCTGGTTTAAAGTCTGGTTTAGATTCTCTTATTTCGTTGATAAAATCATACATTTTTTCATGCAGTTCTTTATCCGTTGAAATGTTATCAATGCCATTTTCTAAAAAAGATTTGAGGTTTCTAAAAAATGATTTTTGAAAATCATTTAATTCAATGGCGGGGGCCTTCTCGTTTACATGGAATTTGAAATCATCAGGAGCATAATTTTTAAGCCAATAGAGGGCACAGTGAGATCTTTCTTTAAATCTTCTCTCATCTCGATCATTTTTAATCTCATAGGCGGAACGGGTCTTCTCCACGTTGCCTTCATTGATTTGCAAAAGATTACAAAGGTGTCTAAATGATGGTTGAATAGGCATTTCATCTGGCAATTCACCTACTGTGGAGAGTTGATAGACTCTTTTGGCCATATCAACTTTCTTTTGATTTCCAGAATCTACTCCAAAGGCAAGTCTTTCCTGACGGTCAAAATCTTCGTAGGCCTTTAAAACATCTAGGTCAAAGCTCACGGCAAACTCGACATTGGTCCTGTAACTGGCAAAAATCCAGCGCACAATTTCTGGTTCATAAACATTTAAGACATCATTTAAGGTGACAACTTCTCCAGAAGAAGAGGACATCTTGCCAGCTCCACCTTTTATTTTCACAAATTCATATTGCAGGTAAAGTGGTGCCTCTCCGCCATAGATATCTTTGACGATTTCTTTGGCAGTGGTGTAACTTCCGCCTTCACTTGAGTGATCTTTTCCACCGGGCTCAAAATCGACATCCTCAAAGACCCATCTCATAGGCCAGTCAAGTCGCCAGGGAAGCTTTACCCTTGAAGTATTATCTAGATCTAGTTTTCCTTTATGCGAGCAGAGGTCACATACGTAGGAGAGTTCATTATTTCCATCATAGTTTAAAACAGAAGTTTTATCCCGGTTACACTTTTCACAATAGATTGAGACCGGCCACCAGCTATTTGAAAGATCTTCTTTTCTGTGTTGGTTAAGAATTTTAGCAATCTTATCACGACTAGCGAGAGTCTTTTTTATTTCATTTTTATAATCACCAGCGCGATATTTTTTCGCCTGATAAATTGACTCTGGATTTACATCTACCCGATGAAGTTGTCCTTCATAGTTTGCTTCATGGTGGGCGGCATAAGACTCTGATTTATTAAAGGGATCTGGGGTATCAACGATTGGTTGGAATAGATATTTTTCGAGCTCTTCAGGGTTTGGCATATTCCTCGGAATTTTTCTAAAAGTGTCGTAGTCATCCCAGGAGAAAATAAACCTAACATTTTTTCCTCGGGCCTTAAGTGCGCGAGCTACGAGATCTACCGTCATAGTCTCTCTAAAGTTTCCAAAATGAACTACACCTGATGGAGTGATACCAGATGCTAGTGTATAAACTTCTTTATCACCTTTTCCTCGGATGATTCTATCAGCAGTTTGATCGGCCCAATGGATAGGTTTGAAATTTTCACTCATAATAGTTCTCCTAAATTAAGGCCCTAACCTATCATTATTTATGGCATAATCCAACGCAAAAAAGGGGGTTATTAATGTTAAACAAAGGTGATAACCTTGACAAGGCCAATTTAGGCACCATATTAAAAGTGTCTAAATTTAAGGAATTTAAATGGCAGCTATTATATTTAGAGCACTTCTATTATATTTTTTATTTATTGTCGCTCGGACAATTTATAGAACTTATAAATCGGTAAGAAATATCCAGGCGGCAGCTGGAGGTAGCAAGAAAAAACAACCTAAATCAAAGGAAGATGTAATTGAAGCGGAGTTTAGACACCTAGATTAGGCCAAGTCTTTGCTTAAGTTTTTCCTCAGTGAGTTCGCCATTTTTTACTGCAACATTTATTTTTGCTAACGCTTTTTCAAAGTCAATTCTATCACCCGCGCTTACGAGAGATAAATCAAGGTGCTTTTGCCCTTTTACCGTCGAGTACTTAACAATTGTTTTAAGTTTATTTATAGAACTTTCAAGCGACATAACATTTTTCCCTTAATGGCCTAGATAGGCCTTTTTAATTTCATCATTTTCTATTAATTCTTGGGCAGGGCCACTCATGATAATTTCTCCAGTTTGCATCACATACCCTCTGTCAGCAACTTTTAATGCAGCAAAGGCATTTTGTTCAACTAACAAAATGGTAGTCCCTCGGGAATTTATTTCTTTGATCGCCTTAAAGATTGTCTTTACTAATATAGGAGCAATCCCCAGGCTTGGTTCATCTAATAATAAGAGGGTAGGACTCGACATATAAGCGCGAGAGATGGCCAACATTTGTTGTTCTCCTCCGGAGAGGGTGCCCGCACGCTGACTTTCTCTTTCGCTTAAAATAGGAAATAAATTACAGACGTAATCCATGTCCTTGGAAATGCCATCTTTATCATTTCTCAGGTACGCTCCCATTTCTAAGTTTTCCAAAATTGTTAGATCAGGGAATATAAGTCTCCCCTCCGGAGATTGGGCAAGACCCGCTTTGACAATTTTATGCGCTTTCCATTTATGAATAGGGTTTTGCTTAAAAATTATTTCACCAGATGAGGGCCTAATAAGGCCTGAGATGGATCTTAGAGTCGAAGTTTTTCCAGCTCCATTAGATCCTAAGATGGTGACTATTTCGCCTTCTTTAATAGTTAGGTTGATTCCTTTGATGGCATGGATAGCACCATAGTGAATATTGAGATTTTTAAGTTCTAAAATATAGTTCTCCATTAATCTACCTCAGTCCCTAGGTAGGCCTCAATAACTTTGGGATTATTTTGAATTTCCCCGGGAGTTCCATGAGCAATGAGTTTTCCATAATCTAGGACATAGATCCTTTCACAGACATTCATCACTAGCCCCATATCATGTTCGATTAATAAAATAGCGATTTTAAAGTAATCACGAAGCCAACCAATAAGCTCGCTTAGTTCATTTGTTTCATTAGGATTCATTCCTGCGGCCGGCTCATCAAGAAGCAAGAGTTGCGGTCCTGTGGCCAAGGCACGGGCAATCTCAAGTCTTCTTTGTTCACCGTAAGGTAAGTTTTTGGCGAGAAAATCTTTTTTGTTTTCCAGTTTGAATATTTTTAAAAGATCTATTGCCTCTTCCGTTAGCTTCTTCTCCGCTGTCTTAAAACTTTTAGATCTAATTATCGAAGACATAGCAGAGTAGGTCAGGCCTTGGTGCCCGGCCAGACGAATATTGTCTATAACCGAAAGGTCTTTAAATAATCTGATATTTTGGAAAGTTCTTGAAATTCCAAGTTGAGAAATAGCGTAAGGTCGTTCTGTGTTGATGTTTCTTTTTTCTAAGATGATCTCACCATCACTTGGTGTGTAAATTCCTGTGATCATATTAAAGACTGTAGTTTTTCCAGCACCATTTGGGCCTATGATGCCTACTAGGTCATTTTTAAATACTTTTAGATTTAGTTGATCTACCGCTACGAGGCCGCCAAATTTCATGGTTATATTATTGGCATGAAGAATAGGAGCGCTCATGATTTTTTTCTCCCTAAAAGGGCCGAAAGATTGAGCTCTTTTTTGCCAAAAAGTCCCTGAGGTCTCCAGAGCATTAGCATAATTAAAAGTAGCGAGTAGATAACCATTCGCCACTGACTAATTGTCTCACCCATAAGTCTTAAAACTTCAGGCAACAGGGTGAGAATAACTGCGCCGATAACCGCACCGGTAATTGAGCCTAGGCCTCCAAGAATTATCATTAAAAGAATTATTACACTCCATAAGAAATTAAACCCATTAGGGTGTATAAATTGTTGAGAGTAGGCAAATAAAGCACCTGCGACTCCCGCAAATCCTGAGCCAATTACAAATGCCATCAGTTTGTATTTAAAGGTATTAATACCGATGGACTCTGCCGCGATTTCATCTTCTCTAATGGAGATGATGGCGCGGCCATGAGTTCCTTTCATTAGATTTGAGATGAATAAAATAGTTATAACCACCCATAAATAAACCCAACCGAGATTGGCCCATTTGGGGATATTGGTAAATCCTCTGGGCCCTCCGACGACATCCATATTAACAATTAAGAGACGAATGATTTCACTAAAACCTAAGGTGGCAATGGCCAAATAATCTCCTCTGAGTCTTAAACAGGGAATGCCAATTAAGATCCCGGCAATAGAGGCGCTGATACCGCCAATTCCACATCCGATAAACAGGTTCATCCAATCAGGAATAGGCAGGGGAGAAAAAACTGAAAAGGCCGCACCAGTATAGGCACCAATGGCCCAAAAGCCCGCATGACCTAGAGAAAACTGACCGGCCATTCCATTAATGAGATTTAAACTCACCGCCAGGATGATAAAGATTCCACAGTTCAATGTTAGATGGGCCAAATATTCCATTTATACTTTCTCTTTGGTTTTAGTCCCTAGAATCCCTGTTGGTTTTACTAGTAATATTAAAATTAAAATACCAAAGGAGACAGCATCCCGATAAGTGCTCTCCCAAAAACCAACCACTAAGTTTTCAACGACTCCAAGAACTAATCCACCAAGCACTGCTCCAGGGATAATTCCTATTCCACCGAGTACCGCCGCGATAAAGGCCTTAAGTCCTGGGATAAGTCCCATCATAGGTTCAACAGTATTATAATAAATTCCTACGAGGACACCTGCGGCCCCGGCCATGGAAGCGCCAATAAAAAAGGTGAATGAAATTATTTTGTCGGTATCAATGCCCATTAATTCACTGGCATCTTTATTAAAACTTGTGGCCCGCATGGCCTTGCCCACTTTCGTACTCATAACTAGCCAGCGAAGGAACAACATTAACACCAAGGTTGTGACGATAATAATTATTTGGGTGCTGCTTATAGAGACCGCCTCCCCAAGATTATAAATAGTTTCTTCATAAACTTCAGGAAATGCTTTTGGGTCTGCCCCAAGGACATTTTGACCAAAATATTGAAAGAAAAATGAAACACCTAGCGCGGTGATAAGAGCAGGGATTCTCCCGGCATGACGGATAGGTTTATAAGCAATCTTTTCTATCAGTACAGCGATTATTCCAGGCACTAACATGGCGATAGGAAAGGCGAAGTAAAGGGGAATACCCCCACGAATGCAAAAGTAACCGGTAAAGGCGCCAATCATATAGAATTCACCATGGGCAAAATTAATTAATTTGATGATTCCGTAGACCATGGTGTAGCCCAGAGCAATTAACGCATATATGGAACCCTGGCAGATACCGTTTATAAGATATTGGAATAGATCGTAAAAGAAATAGAGTTGGTCTTCGCTCATTAACTGTCCGTTAACTAAAATGACATCATAGAACGAAGGAAGTCGTTTTACAAAGTTATGGCGATATTTTTTCTTTGAAGATATTACCTTGCTCAGTAGTCTCTAGAACTACAGCACCTTTTCTGGCATTTCTCATCTTATCTAGAGTTATCATACCAGTAACACCTTTAAAGTTTTGCGTAGAGGCAATAGCTTTTTGCAGAGCTTCTCTGTTTAGCGATGTTGCACGCTTTAAAGCATCGGCCATAACCATGAGCCCGTCATATCCAAGAGCTGCCATCGCACCTGGTTTAGATCCATATGCTGCTACGTATTCTTTAACAAAATTTTGCACGGCGGGATCAGTGTCATCAGGAGAGAAATGAGAACTGTAGTAATTATTTTTAATTCCTTTTTTTCCGGCCAGTTTTAATAATGAATCAGAGTGCCATCCATCACCACCAATAAAAGGCATTACCATCCCTATTTGTCTTGCTTGCTTAAGTATGAGCCCAACCTCCTGGTAATAGCCAGGAAGGAATATAATATCTGGTTTCTTTCTTTTTACTTTTCTAAGCAGGGTTCTAAAATCAGTATCTTTTTGATTATAAGAGAAATCTTGAGGGATTATAGTCCCACCCATGGCCTTAAACCTTTTTTTAAAAATTCTTGCTAAACCTTTTGAGTAATCACTTGAGAGATCAACAATGATCGCGGCATGTTTTTTATTGAGGGAGTTGTAAGCAAATTTTGCCATCACTTCACCTTGAAAAGCATCAGTAAAACATGTTCGTGATAAATATTTCCCCATTTTTGTGACTTCTTCATTCGTGGAGGCCGGAGTTAACATGGGTACTTTTGCACTTTGGGCAATAGGTGCACCAGCAAGTGTATTTGAGCTGGCAACTGATCCTAAGATGGCGTAGACGTCATCAACACTAATTAATTTCCTAACAGCATTGGCGGATTCTACGGGTTCACCTTTGTTATCTTCTACAATGAGTTGAACTTTTTTACCTCGAATTCCTTTTAAATTAATCCTTTTAAGCGCTAACTTCATTCCATTGACACTTTCTTGGCCATAAGTAGCGATTGGCCCTGTCATGGGGAATACTGCGCCAAGCATTATATCCTTTGCATCGGCCTTAGCTCCAAAAGCAATATGAGGTAGTAGAAATAGGAGGGAAAGGATGGTTTTAAATGTCATTTTAGGATCTCCAAGTTAATTACCCTGACTAGCGTAATTTATCACTCTGGAGTTTTTTGTAAAGGTTTTAGCCGTAGTTTTCTGTATGAATATGGTTATTATCATAACCCATTTGCAGTAGATGGGCCTTGGCCTCTAAAACCATTTTTGATCTGCCACAGATATAAAAATCGCAAGGCCTGTGAACTTTATATATTGATTGGATGACTGCATGAACTCTTCCCGTTTTACCTTGCCATGATTCCCTTTTTTCTTGGGAGAGGATGGGTATGTAATGGAAATTAGGTTGTGCGTAATCTAACGCGTCAAATTTATCTCGATAGAGGAGGTCTTCCATTGTTCTGGTACCAAAAAGTAAATTTACCGTTCCCATATATTTAGAGGCCAGAAGTTCTGAAATCATCCCTCTAAAGGGAGCAATTCCAGATCCTGTGGCAATAAAGCAGACTTCACTTTCTAAATCACTTAGGGGGTTCTTTGGTAAGACAAAATTACCCAGGGCCTTTGAAATCAAAAATTTATCTCCAATTTTGGCCTTTTCAAAAAGGATTGGAGTTCCGGCACCGTCTTTTTTAAGTACCACTAGAAGTTCTAATCTTTTTATTCCTGGGATAGTGGAGGCAATAGAGTAGGCCCTGACAATGTCATCATTTATCTTAAGTTTAATAAATTGTCCGGCCCGAAAATTAAATTGTTCAAGTTCGGTAAACTCAAAGAAGAACCTTCTGGTGTTTATGTTTTCTTCTATTATTCCGATAATTTTTACTTCCTGCCATTTTCCGTCCATAGAAAATTCTCCATGATTTTTTGTATTCGATGCCATTCTTTGGTGCCAAAGCAGGCCTGGTTAAAAGCGAGATGGTGATAAATCTTTTTGTGGGTGGTTTCGTTGGTATCAACCGAAACCATCTGCCAATTTTTTAAATTTTTTTCTTTTATCATTTTTACGATAGCATCATAATCTACTAATTCATCTCTTGGGTCCATAAGAATTAAGGTGGATGTATCAAGAGCTTTTGGATTGAATAAATTAATAGATTCCATAAGCGTTCGGTAGGCGGCAAAGGTACAAACATCTTGTGATCTATATTGTGGCAGGTTTCGACTAGGAAGGGACCAGGAGTCTTTTATATTAAAAATAAAGGAGAAAAGATTAAGGTGCCAATGAAGCTTAAAGGAAGGCGCAAACAAAATCGCCTTGTCTATTTTTATTTTTTTAGTTTGGGCCAGGTCGTAAATGATTAGGCCCCCTAATGAGTGACCTATATAAACTAAAGGGAGTCCAAGCTTATCGGCCTTTTTCCTCGCCAGACAATAGACTCCTGAGACATCTAAGAGCAACTGTTCTCTGTTGACCACTTCCATCTCTTCTAGGGATCCGCGATGTCCTCGCAAGGCCCCCCTTAAAACATGAACACCATTTTTGTTTAAAATATCAATGAGTGGATTCATCATTGATGGCCTGGCATTTAATCCGTGAAAGGCGATTCCAATGGCCTTGATTTTTTTGTTAGAAGAATTATACCATTTATTTAATTCACTGGAGTCATATTTAAACTTTGATTGGTTTAGTTCTTTCACACTAGAACAATTTAATTGGGCAGAAATTTGAGTACTTATCATTAGAAGGAGAATTGCTAAAAAATTATTCATTAATACCTAATATCTTGTCATGTAAAAACAATTTGTTATGATTTTAACAGAAAAAGGAGGAGCGTGTAATGAATCAAAGAGAGAAATTTATCTTATTCTTGGTGCTTATTATTCTTTTTTTGTTCTCTCTGACAGTCTATTATTTTGTTAAATACTAATTTCAATGGCCGTTGACGTGGCACGCAGCATCTTTTAGAAATACATAGAAAACTACAGGAGCAAATACATGAGACAATTAGTCTTTATAGCTTTAATTATTCCCTCTCTCTCTTTGGCCAATCTTTTTCATGTAGGGCCATATTTACAACACCCTGGGTCAAAGAAGATGATCGTAAAATGGGAAGGAGCTAAAAATAAAAAATACCTGCTCAAGTATGGAACTTCTAGAGAGAGCTTAAATCAAACCGGAAATTTCTCTATTGAAGAACTAAGTGGAGTACCAAGAGATCTTTATAAAGTTAAATTAACTAATCTCAATCCCAATCAAATCTATTTTTATCAAATCACTGAAGGACTTGAAGTTTCTAAAGTTTTTTCTTTTAAAACATTTCCCAAAGATAAAAGTAATTTTAGTTTTCTCGCCTTAAGTGATGCTCAGAGTGGATATAAGGCGACCACCAAAGTAGTTCGAGAATCTTTAATGCCTCATGTTTTTAATAATCCGACACTAACTAAGGGGTTTCCTATAGAAATGGCCCTTTTTTCGGGAGATTTGGTACAGAATGGATCTACATACTCACTGTGGAAAAAACAATTCTTTGATCCTATGGCGCCAATGCTAGAGCGAATTCCGCTTATTCCTGCGGCCGGAAACCATGAAATGGATCATCGGTTATATTTTAGTTTTTTTGATCTGCCAGAAAATGGTTCAAAAGGTTATAAGGAACACTGGTATTATTTTGATCTAGGAAATGTCAGGTTCATAGGCCTTGATACTAATACTCGTTATCGCAAACAGGTCCAGCTTGATTGGCTAAAAGAAGTTTTAAATGATGCTCATAAAGAAGGTGTGGACTTTGTAGTAGGTCATTTTCACCATCCTCATGAAAGTGAACTCTGGACTTTAGGAAATACTAAGTTTTCAGGAAAAATCCAAACAATTATGGAGGACTTCTCCTTAGAATCAGGTATTCCTTCGGTTCATCTTTGTGGCCATACCCATGGATACTCTAGAGGCCACTCCCTTCGTGCAAATCACTCAATGATTACTGTTGCCGCCATTGG
>QNFX01000056.1 GCA_003650125.1 Campylobacterota bacterium | reverse complement strand
TTCTTTTACTTGGTGAATGAAAAGAAATTTTCTATTTTCAAAGATTTGTTTTGTAAGGGGACTCATCATCATTTGTTAATTGTGAATTATTTCAGGTTCAGGGTCAAGCTCAGGTTCAAGCTCAGGTTCAAGCTCAGGTTCAAGCTCAGGTTCAAGCTCAGGATCAAACTCAGTTTCCGTTTCTGTTTCCGAACTGTAACTGTTTTCAGTTTTTACTGCTTACTGAACGGCAACTGAGACGGTAACGGCAACTGTAACTGTAACTGTAACTTAATTTTCTTGCTTAGTGTACTTCCTAAAAAACTGAACCAGATCATCCTTCCCTAGCTCACTACTCGCCACCCTCATCACCGTTTCAAAAAGTACTCCCTCATCTGCATCTAGCTCATAATCATTCATCTCAAGAAAAACCAAAGTGCTTGCTGTGGCCACTCTTTTATTTCCATCAATAAAGGGGTGATTCATGACAAGATGATATAGATAGGCCGCGGCCTTTGAGTAAATATCGGGATGAAGATATTCCCCACCAAAACTGGCCTCTGGTTGCGCGAGAGCTGCCTCAAGAAGTCCATGATCCCGAACTCCAAGAGAACCTCCATAAAGATTAATTTGATTTTGATGAATTAGCATGACCTCACCCAAGGTCAAAAAAAGAATATTTTCTTCCATAAAAATTTATGCCATTTTCTTAAGCGCTTTTCCGTATTTCTTGTTCACTTTTTCCAGAGATTTAGAAAGCTTTCTCGCCCTCTTCTCATCGTGAACCGGAGATATCGTTAAGCTTTTACCATCAGTGGTAATTTCTAAGGGAGTGCTTTCCCCTATCTTTAAAATCTCAAGTAGCGCCCTATCTAAAATAAGCGCCATTGAATTTCCATGTTTCGTCAGTTTTTTAATCATTTCATCCTCTCCCGTGAGGTACAACATCGTATATCCATTGTATCATCAAGTTAAATTTAAATCAACCACTAAATTGGCCTCCAAGCGACCAAAATCACGGAGGTCTGCTCCTGTCACTAGCACTGTACTGCCTCTGAAACTGTGCTGAAACGGAAACCGAAACTGTAACTGATATTACCCCTTATAATGAAAAGCAAAGTTTAGATTCTTAAACTCTTCTCTTGAAAGCATCTCTTCAAGATCTTTAAATTCCATCTTCAAAACATTCATCAAGATTCATATATTATTAACAGCTTTTTCCATCGCCTTTTTTGTGTTTTCATTTTTTTCAACATTCTCTGCCCGCTTAAAATTCCGCGCATAACGTTTAAGGGAAAGATCGAGTTCCCCTATAGCTCTACGAAGCACTTCAACCTGCTCTTTTTCCCTCTTTTTCAAACTATTCCACTGATCAATAATCATGCGAATTCTTGTCCCCATCCCCCGCCCAAAAGAAAGATTTTTGAGCATGTCGACATACTCAGGCCTGATTTTAATGGCAATGGTTTTAACCTGTTCTGATTTTGGTTTTCTGGGACGGCCTGGGCCGACCCTTTTGGCAGTTTCTTTAGGGACCGAAGAAACTTCTTTGAAATAGTCGAGGACCAGATGACCGAGATTGATTTGAGTTTTTCGTTTTTCCTTATTTCCCGTTACCGTTTCTGATGCCTCCGCATCCTGCTTCGGCCCTCCGGACGGAGCCGCAGTAGCGTCCCAATTTTCACGTCCATGTGAAAATTGTGTTGCCGTTTCTGTACCGTCTTCAGTTTCAGTGGGCGTAATTCTCTTCGAGAATCGTTCCTTATTCTTTTCCCAATCCTTAGATGACTCTTTTATTAGTTTTTTAAATTCTGAAACTCTATTGCCCATCCTAGGCCCCCATAGCTAGTTTATATTCATTAAAAACCCGGTAGGCCGGATCGTAAGAGCATCCAAGCTCTTTGGAAATCCGATAAGGATTTTCCATCCCCTCTTCTATCGCCGTTATAATATCCGCCCGCCAATTGGCCCCATATAAAAGCCGATTTTTAAATTGCTGATTTTTTCTAACTAAAATATTGGCCGGAAAAATATCCTTTTCCCTAATTCGTATACTGCCCTCTGGAACCATAATATTGATCTTCTCCAGATACTTTATCGCTCCCTTCATCTTAAAAAACGCGGGGGATTTCTCTCCCCTAAAATAGACTTTTTCTTTTTGCTTTAAAATTCCTTTCTTAAACTTATGAATCCCACTTTCCGCCCCGAAGGCCAAAAGAGCATAAAACCAAGGACATTCTCCCCGAAATTTAGCAGTCAGCTTGTAGAGCTTTAAAAATTTTTCTGTAATTAAATATTTTCCGTGAACCAAAACCCATGACATTAACAGTCCCAAAAGCCGCGAATCATTCTCGACTAAGTAACAAGCATCAATTAGCGTCTGCTCAATATCAACCCGCTCCCTACCGGAAGCTTTTCCACCACCAGTTAAAGATATTCCCATGGCATTTAAAGAGGCGATGAGTTCCCTATCCATTTTCTACCTCTTTTTTAAGACGTCCCAAAACCTCGTTAACTCGCTCTGGCCAATTAGGATTAATATCCCCTGTTAAAACCCAAGGTTTGCAATCATCTAATTCTTTTATGGTCGGTTTCAAGCTCAAACAATCATCAAAATCAATTTCCCGATCACAAGTGGCATAAATCTTAATTTTTAAAAGATCCATCCTGCCCAGGGTATATAAAAATAATGCTTTTCCCGCATAGGCCTCTACCGTGCGATCCCTCCATCCATCAGGTAAGTCCCGCTTTAAGGGATAAGGACCATGATTAAACCACTCACCAGGATTTAGATTCAAATCGCCTTTTTCAGTGGCAAAATCTATAGATGCCTTTTTTATATCTTCTGGAATCTTGGGGGCCAAAATATCCACATCCTTGGTGGCCCGATCAATTACGTGAAGGAGAATGAGCGCAGCTCCACCAATGACGATTCCCTCAAACTTAAGGCCTTTAGATTCCAAATATTCATCAAATGCTTTAATTGCTTCTTCCATTAACGTATTATACTATATATTATCACACGACACAACAAAAATTGGAAAAACCCCTAAAAATTGTATCTTTCACCTGTGGGGTAGACGGGCTAAAATCACAAGATTTGACCGAGTAAAAAAATCTATGTTTTTCAAATCTTCCATAGTTCTAACTCCACAAAATTAGCATGACGCTAATTTTGGGACGCCACAGGCGGCACGTAGTGTGGGAGTTCAGGAGGTACTCCCATCAATCCTAGACATGGCCAAAATTTAAAATAACGGCCTGGTAAATCCACTTTTCTCACCAACTGAATTCTATTGCTAATAACTTCCATTATTAGGAATAGATAAGAAACACTCTTTGATTTTGTATAAATTGGAACCCGTTTTAATTTTTAATAATTTTCAGGAAAAAACTTGTTTTGAGGCTATACACGCCATGGATAAAATCAACACAGGCGATTCTCAGCATTGATCAATGATTTCAATAGCTTACTGATACTAGATTACATATAACTACAATTATACGAAAGAACTACAGGGTTTTTGCAGGATACACAGAGGCCTTAACAAATTTTAAAATTCACCCAGACACTTAAAAACTTTATCGGATCACAACCACCAATAACAAACTAAACAAGTCCATTTAATTTTGTAAATTTCAACTGTCACCCACACAGTAAAAAATGCTAAAATTTTAGCCAAAGGAACACCTATGAAATCAATACTATTAATCACCGCTCTTTTTATGGCATTTTCAGTTTCCGCCCAAGAGTGCAAAAGAGTTTATCTTCCACGAAAAAAATGGAGTCTAGAACTTCGCAATATGCCCAACTATAACCAGGGTACTACCGGAATTTGTTATGCCTACGCAGCAGTTCAGTTAGTTGACTACTGGAGGCTTACCCATGGCCCAAGAATCACTAAGGATATAATGCTTAGTGATCCTCTCTATGCTGCCTACATCACCAAAAAGAACGATTTCATGTCCAGGGTAGTTGGAAAATTTGGGCCGCAAACTGGAACCCCCCTTGATGTTGGGTTTGGAAAAAGTACTATCGATGCCATAAGAAAAAATGGGATGTGTAGAGAAGATATAATTCAAAAATCGATTGCTCAATTTGCCAAAAAGTTCTCCCTACCGCCCAACATCGTAATTGAAGTCCTGCATGGGGTATACGCTGATTGGCACGAAAAAAAGGGATCGCTTAAATTTTATCAAAAATGGAGACCTCAATACACCGAAGAATTAGTTGATGCCTACACTCCCTATCGGTGTAAAAAAAGACCTAAGACTGCTAGCTGTAAAGGAAGTAAAGAGTTCATCAATCTTATTATCAAAAATTTCCAAAAGGGAAAGTCGATGGAAATTTACGATAATATTTTTTCTCTTTGCAATAAACCAAAAAGCATTATCCTTCCCACCAAAAGGCTCCCCCCGGTAGAAACCCATACATGGAAATCCCAAAACTATTATAAAAGGAAAATAATTGAGAGGTTAGACAAAAAAAATGCCCAACCAGTAATTATTAGCTACTGCGCTGATATTCTTTATAATGATAAACATGATGGGCTTTTGCGCACAAATTCTCCCAGGCCAGGAAAATGCAGCCAACATCTATCCCTTATTGCCGGGAAGAGAACTCGAAATGGAAAATGCCAATTTTTTCTAAAAAACACCTGGGGTGAAAATTGCAATTGGGACTATAGTGATAAATGGGAATGCGCCACCGGCAGGGGGTCTAACAATAGGTCTGTTTTTGGAATGTGGCTAGATGCCGATGACCTTACTAGAAATGTTTTCCAGGTAACCTACTTAGAGATTTAGTGCATCTTAAAGGACTATACTGGTAACATGAAAACGAAACACCAGGACTGGCTCCATCAATATCTCAAAAACTGCCGGCAGATCAACCGGTCAGAGCACACCATTAAAAACTACAGGGCCGATCTCTTGAAGTTTTTCATCTGGTTCGAAGGAAATCACGATCAGCTCATAACCAGGGCCGATGGATCGACTATTACCATCTACAAAGACTTTCTCACTAAAGGTGGGACCATTTTTAAAAAAGAAAAGAGCAAAGTACTAAATCGGTTGATGAATATATTTAAAAAACCTAATAAGAAGTTAAACTCTCCTCCACTACTGGTTCAAGGCCCTCTCTCAGTAGGTTCACGAAAAAGGCATCTATCTTCTGTAAGCAATTTTTTTGAATATCTTAAACAGACTCACGAGGATCACTCCAAACTCTTTGCTAAAAACCCCGTGAAACCTAAAATCCATTCTATAAAGCTTAAAGAAATGGATATTAACCCTACTATGAATCTTAGGCGAAATGACTGGGATAAAATTCACGATTCGGTCTATAGAACCCGGGAGAGGCTTATAATTTATCTTCTCTATTGGGGAGGACTTCGCCTGGCGGAGCTTTGTAATCTAAAAACAGACAACTTTAGCGTTAAAGAAAAATCACTAAAATTTATTAGAAAGGGAGGCTACGTACATCATCTCACTTTTTTTAAAGGCGACTTGATCTTTGGCCAACTCGATTACTTTCTAAAAAACAGAAGATTAGATTCTGAGTTTCTCTTTACTAACTCTAAAGGGGAGAGAGTCACAGAAAAGACCATGTATAACCTTATTATGAGAATTCTAAAAAAAGCAGGCACCAGCGAAGGACTGACACCACACAGTTTTAGGAAGGCCTGTGCGACTAACTTGTATTTAAAATATAAAGATCTTTTACTGGTTCGGGACTATCTAAATCACAAGGATGCCAAAATCACTCAGACTTATATAGATAAAATGACCTTAGAAGGAATTAATCGTGAGAAAAACTTGGTGAGGTAAAGTACTCATCTTTTCGATCGTAATTATCGAGAAAGCCTTTAACTGCTTCTAATTTTTTTTCAAATTCTTCCCTTCTATTAAATTCCCCGTCGTAATAAGATAGGAAGCGGTCGAGTTCAATTTGATAAGTTTCAAGATTATCCAGCACTTTATTTATATTGGCCTCTCTTGGAACTCTAATATTGTAAGACTTCAGCTCTCCTTTAATCGGGTTCCGATTAAACTTAAGACCGTGTTCTTTATTTAGAAACGACTCTGATTTAACAATTCGCTCTACCCAACCATTAGAGGGTTTCATATCTCCGATAGCATCAATTAGATCTAACGCCTGCTTGGGATTCAAGCATCCGGCGGCCAATGTTAGAGTGCAAAAGAAGATAGGGAGTAATAAGCTTTTTATTTTCATAGATTTAATTTTATAAAAAAAATCTATTTGTTACAAATTGAGAAAGTCTTTCCGCTATACCCACCTATTCTACTCTAAGCAGCTTGAAGAATTTCCTTACCTTCAATTTGATCTAGCATATTTTGAATATCATGTTTTTGCTGCTTCAATTCATCTTTCATCTGGCTACTCTGGCTATGTCTAATTTCAGACTTTATATCACCAATTAGCACCTGAAGTTTTGCTTTAAGATATTCCACCTGAGGGTCAGTAAGTGACAAGGTCGTATACATGGGCATCTCCCTGTTTTCTTTTGATCCATTATAGCATAGCAATTGGCTTGGTTATAATGTAAACAAATTTACTTTACCCTCACAAAATAGTAAAAATAAATACTTATGATCCACTCTACAAATCTCTCTAAAACTTTTCAAAGCTACATCAAAGAGCCCGGTTTTAAGGGGTCTCTTAAGGCCATTTTTTCAAGAAATTATGTTTATAAGGATGCAGTTAAGAATTTTAATATTGAATCAAAGAGAGGTGAAATCATAGGTCTCTTAGGGCCAAATGGGGCGGGAAAAACCACCCTTATGAAGATGTTTACCGGCATTATCGTACCTAGTCGAGGTGACCTTACAGTTATGGGTTATAAACCATGGGAAAGGTCCAAAGAATTTAGAAAAAAAATAGCACTGGTTATGGGACAAAAATCCCAGCTATGGTGGGATATCCCGGCCATGGACTCTTTTTTACTTTTGCAAAAATATTATGAGATCCCCGATGACAAGTTCAAAAAACGAGTGATGGAGATGTCTGATATTTTACAGGTAGAACCGCTTTTAAAGGTACATGTTAGAAAGCTCTCTCTTGGAGAGAGGATGAAAATGGAACTTATGGCCTCACTACTGCACACCCCAGAAATTATTTTTCTTGATGAGCCCACAATAGGACTTGATCTTGTGGCCCAAGAAAACATTCGAGAATTTATAAGTGAGTATCACCGCACTCACAACGCCACCATTTTTTTAACCTCACATTACATGGCCGACATTCAGGCACTTTGTAAAAGGCTCGTTTTAATTTTTAATGGGGAAAAGCACTACGATGGCCCTATCAAAGAGTTTGAAAACATCCTGGGTAAAGATAAAGTTGTCTCTTTCTATTTTTCAGAAGCGCAAAATCCCAATGATCCTCTATGGATGAGATTAGAACCAAAATGGAATGATTTTCTTGATCAAGTAGAGCTTAAAATCCCCGAAAGCGATCTAAGAGAGACTACGCAAAAGATTTTAGACCATAAATCGATTATCGATTTTCATACCGAAAATATGCCCATTGAACGAGTCATGAAAACGCTTATGGCCAATCCCGACATTTTAAAGGCATGAGAAACTATCTTTTAAAATGGACGCAAACCATTCGAGTGGCCTGGACCAACTATACAACTTATAGGATCAATTTTTTCTTACAAGTCATAGGCCCGGCATTGGTATTCTTTTTTATTAAATACAATCTATGGTCCTCGATATATTCCGCCAAGGAAAACCTCATCATTCAAAACTATAATTTTAGTGAAATGATTAATTACCATATCTGGGCGCTTATCGTAGGTCTTCTGGCCCAAGGCCACACAGCAATGAACCTGGCGGAAGACATCAGAATGGGACGCATATCCTCGTATCTCATTTATCCTTTTAATTTTTGGGAATTTCACACTGCAAACTTTGTCGCTTTTCAAATTCTTCAGATTTTCATCTCCTTGATAACTATTGGCGCACTCTATTTCTCTCCCCTCTTAGAATTTCATGGGGCATTTGCCTTTATCCAAGGATATATCTACACCCTCTATGTCAGTATCTTTTGGTTTTGCCTGCAATACTTAACTGGTATGATGGCCTTCTGGCTAGAAGAGACTTGGATTCTACGAGTAATTGTAATGATGATAACCGCCTTTTTCTCGGGGGCCATTATTCCTTTAGATCTTTTCCCTCCAGACCTTGTAGCTGTTTTAAACTACACACCTTTTCCCTATCTAACTTTTTATCCCATCAAGATTTTCATGGGAGAATTCACCGCCATTGGCACTCCCTACATGATTTTAAGCTTCTGGATCTTAATCTTTATCGTTATAAATAGTCTTCTTTGGCGAAAGGGATTAAAACTCTATACCGCGGCGGGTATGTAATGAAGCACTATCTTCAGGTCTATCAAAAATTTGTCTCCACTGCTTTTACTCAGGCCTCAAGTTTTCGCATAAGTTTTTTTCTTGTCATCTTAATGGATCTTTTTTTCTATTTTTCTACTCTCGCCTCGGTTATTTTTATTTATGATCATGTAGAATACATTGGCGTCTGGCAGAAATCTCAGCTGATGTTTTTTATCTCTTTCATGCTGACCCTTGATTGGCTACATATGACACTTTTTAGTGAGAGCTTTTGGATGATGGGAGAGCATATTAGAACAGGGTCATTAGATTTTATCCTCCTGAGACCCATTCATTCAATTTTTAGTGTCTTCTTCAGACATTTTCGTCCCGCCACTATGGTAAATGGCCTGGTGGCGATATTTTTTCTTATCAAGTATGGACTAGCACTCAATCTCTCTCCCCTATCCTGGGCCCTAACACCATTTCTTATAATACTAGGACTCACACTTCTTCTCATTATTGAAATAATTATTTCCATTGCTATGTTTTGGATCGTTGAAGGACTGGGAGTTAATTTTTTGAGGATGCAAATACAGCACCTCTCCCGCTGGCCAGATTTTATCTACGCCTCTTTAACCAGAAAGGTTTTAACTATTTTTCTGCCAGTTTTGCTTATCGGCTCAGGCCCTGTGAGATTTCTCTATGACTACAAAGACTACAAGCTCCTCATAGGACTCATCATCGCCATAATAATCAGTTGGAAACTCATGCTTATTCTTTGGAATGTAGGTCTTAAAAAGTACGACAGTGCTTCAAGTTAACTTATTTTATAAACCAAGGTCTAGTCCACTGATCTGTGGCCGTTGCAGGCGCCGCTCCTGAGAAAACTTCTGGTTCTGAATTAACTATTATTAATCTAGCAGTTGCTGTGGCACCCGGAGGTGGATCAACTAAATCAGCATCAACAAAAAACATCCAGAAGGTATCTTTTTTATTTTCATCTGTAATCGCCCCAGCACTTCCGATACTAAAATCTTTAACAATATCAGTAACTGCGGGCCTTACATTTCCTACATTATTTAAATTTAATCTAGGACTTATATCCTTCACTGGATCCACAGTTACATCATTTACTCTAATACTGACAGCATTATAACTCCCTGGAAAAAGTTCATCTTCCATTACGGCGCCGATATAAAATACATCGGACTCAGTTCCTGCCGTAATCTCCATTTGTCTCAAAGAATCAATTTTATCAATTTCACCTACACTATAAGTTTGAGATACGTCAAAATCTAAGGTACCTGAAGAAAACCTACTAAACATAATTTCAAGGTTGTCATTTTGGGCCGCCACATAAATTTTTTCATTATCTACATATTTCCCCGCTGCCAGGGAATAAAAATTAATAATTTTTGAGTTAAATATATTATCTGTATCTATGTTACTTGCTGGTGGTAGAGTTAATGCCCCTAATGTGGCGCCAGGCATATTAAAACTATAAAGGTTTATGGTTCCATTTGTTAATCTAGCGGCCAAAACTAATGCGTTACTTCTAGAGTCCCATGTGCTTTTTATTTCAGTGGCAGCAATACCTAACCCCATATCAGTACCTGCAAGGGGACCAGTTGGCGTGGCAGTTACTCCATCTACAGCATAATACCAAGCATCGCCTCCCATTATTTCAAGGTATGGAAGATAGGCCGAGAAATTATCAGCAACAATATTTCCTATTTCAACAACTGCTTGATCTACTGTTGGCTTTTGGTATCTAATATCGCTTAGAGGAAGCTTTTTAAGTCTCACAATTCTCATAACTGGAGTACCACTGCCGCTTTTTTGAAACAGATAGGAAACAAAGATATAATTATTATTTCCAGTTATAGAAAGCTCATAAGGATATTCAGTTCCAGTAATCTCAATATCATCAGTTGTAAAAGAAACAAACTCGCTGGTATCCATTGAAGACCCATCTAAAGAGTAAGCATTTCGTACTACATAAATTACGTTGTCAGAAGCATGAGCTGTATAGACGGAAGAACTGGTTGGACTGGCATAGTCTGTCCAAGCGCCAAGACTTGGTAAATTTGCTAATTCTATAGAACCACCTGAAACAGCTCTATCAGCTTGATAAGCTTGAGCAATGCCATCACTAGTTCCTTGCCAAGGTCCTGCAATTAAAGTTGGATCAGAACAATTGGCATCATTGCCAAACCCATCGTCTCCTACACAATTTCTTATACAATATTTGTCTCCAACACTATGAGCTGGAGCAAACCAAGTTAGCGAGGCCGACACTGGAGCAAGAAGAGTTGGCGAGGATTGGATTGCCCCATCAAGAATTTGCCAAAGTGGATTGGTAGCAGAAGCGCAGTCTACTCCAGACATTACTTCCCATTGCCATTCTATTCCATCACCATCAGTTACTGAGTCATCTCTTATCTCATCAATGTTAAAAGAATATGGAAAACCTCTAACAACCGTTGCCGTAGCATTAAAAGCTGGTGTCATAACTGTTGACGATCCAAATTCTGGAGCTGGATTTACATTGATTATATTTAAGTCAATTGGAAAAGTGTTTGAAAGAGGTATGGCCAAATCTGGTACATCAACTAGATTGACAGTGAAAGTGACTGTTGCACTCGCCACCCCAACAATCACGTCATAAGGGATATTAAAACTACACAAGTGATTACTATCTTCAACTTTTAAGTCTGATCGTTCACAAAAGCTTGTAGTCGTAGCATCTACTCCTAAAGGTAGATAAGATATATTCATATTAAAATCATCTTTTTCAAAATCATCAATATTTAGATTGAAAGTAATTGTGGCCCCTTCGCTAGCGGAAGTTATTGGTGTTGTTAAGGCCGGGCCTTCAAAAACGTAAGAGTCAGTAGGCGTAGCTGTTCCTGAAGCAATCCAATTTATAACCTCTGGAGCAAAATTATTAGCTTCAGTTAAGGTTATATTCCATTCAAGGGGATCAGAAGTCGCTGTTGCTCCAATAGGTGGGGATCCATATTGATCGTTAGTCAAAGAGTCTTGAACTTCTGCAATTACTTTATATGTTCCAGAAGCTGAAGCTGGTGCATTTCCAACAGAACTTGGGATTGAAATAGTACATGAAAATTTATCTTCAGCAGCTGGATTTCCTGCATCAGTAATGGCCCGAACGCAATCAGGCGTAATCTGATTCCCTCCGGTATAATAGGTATTATTACCATCTAACTCTATTGCTGCCACGCTTGGTTGTTGAAACCAAAACTTAACTGAGTAATCGAGATCAACACCAGCTTCTATACTATCTAGACTATCTTTATCTTTTACCGAAAATATGAAGGTACGAGAGGCATCTTGAGGAATAGTAGTTATGCTCGCTTCACCAAGAAGATCTACCTCTATTACAGGTTTTGTATTTGCCGGTTCTTGAGTTATATTCCACGTTACGACCCCTATTGGCTGTAGAGATAAAATATCAGTTAACACCGCCTTAATTGTATAATTTGGAATATCATCTGAAATCTGAGTTGTAGAAATGGAATAATCTGGCACTCCAGCTCCACCTGAACTATCAGCACCTGAGCCATCTAAACAAACTTTAGGAGGATTAGAAATTTTTTGATATATGATAGGAGAACTATTGATAAGTGAATTATGTGAATCATAAAAGTTAATCCGCACACCGGACAAGGAAGGATGCCCGCCTACTCCTATTCCATCATCAATTACAACACAAAAAGAATTGCCGCCTATGGTAATTGCATCTCCTCTGCCGGTATCATCACCTGGAGGATTGGTATAAAACCCTGCCACTGGATTTCCATTAAGAGGAACTGTATTTATCGCCACAATAGCAGTTGCTGTTGCTGGCAATACATCTTCAATCACGGCAACAATGGGAGATGATATATTAAAAGTCCAACTTACAGTTTCTAAAACTGTTCCACTTGCTGCGGGTACAGCATCAAAAAGAGAAAGCGCAACAGTATGACTACCTACTGTGTAGGTAGTCACATCACTGGGAGTAATAATAAAAGGAAGAGGTTCATCATTACTTCCATTACTATTCTCTTGGACCTCCTGAAAAGCTCCATCTAATCTCCACTCTAAAGTAAACGCTTTATCTCCTAGGTTATCTAAAATATCTGGGTCGAGATCAATATCATTTGCAGAAGCATAATCGATATCAGGAAAAACTGCTGGAGTTGGTTGCTGCCCTGAAAAAGTAGAAAAACTTGGAGCTTCAAATTCTTTAACCTCTAAAGTCCATGTAGCTGAATGATAGATAATAGAAGTATCTGGATTCCCCGTCAGCTCGGCGGTGATTGTATAAACTCCTGGGGGCCAATTAACTGTATCGGAAGGATCAATCAAAAAAGAAGACGGTGACTCAGTTTCATCTGTTGTAAGAGCGGAATCTATAACACCATTTCTTGTCCATCTATTAAAATATTTATTTGCCTCAGGATTTGAAATAGTTACACTAATAGAAGTTGGGGTATCTGTAGGAACAAAAGGAGTGTCCGGAAAAGGATGTTCAGGCGCAGCTAATGGATTTGAGCTTGAATAAAAAGGCCGAACCTGACCTATAGCAAAAACCCAAACTTCTGAAGCAATAACGTTGCCATTTTTACCCACAAGCTGAGAAGTTACATTTTGTGTTCCTTCTGGAAACAGAAAACTATTACTTGGAACCACAGGAAATGGAAGGGGTGATTCGGAGTTAGTTGTCCTAAGTGATACTTGTTCAGCGCTATTTAAATACCATTTATGAGTGTAGATTTCATTGGTGGGATTATTTATAACAACTGCTAAGTTAAAATCAGAAGTACTTCGAGTAAAAGGATATTCTCCAGGAAGATAAGGACTGTTAAAAGCAACAGTTGGCAAGACTGGACTTGGTGGGTTAGAAAAAGAGCTATGACTTGGGGGAACGGGTTCTGATGTCGCCCCTTCTCCTTCAACCACAATTCTTTTTTCGCCTTCAGTACAAGAAGAAAAAAGAAACAATATTAAAATTAAAGAAATAGTTAATTTCAAATCAAACCCTTGTAATTACTCTCTAGACTCATCGGCCCTAAACTTTCTTAATTTAAATTCTTTCGTTGGCCAGGCAAATCTTTACCGTACTAAGTTAATTGGTTTTTATAAAAGGTTGAGAAATAATGCTTGTGAGGTATCATTAAACTGATGAAAACATTTACCTTACTTTCTATCTTATTCTCCTTTAATGCTCATTCCTTTGGGCACGTAAAACCCTTTAAAATCACTATCTCAGGTGATAAACAAGATTTACGCTCTGTCAGTAGAATGGCCGACTTAGAGGTAGCAAAATCTATTACACACTGTCGTGGCGCCTATATTCCCTTTGCTAAAAGCAGATGGAACTGCTCGGGTAGAGAGTGCACAAGAATCTTCGGTTGCAGAAGAATAACCAGGGGATATAGTAGGGTTACTCTGATCTCAGCAAGTCGAAGGGGGCTTAAAAACTCAAAAAAGATTCAAGGGAATTATGAAATTCGCTGGCCCATTGATAAACCGCCTACCTTTGATACAGGAAAAGCTGCAAAAAAAAGAGTGGCCTATAAAAAACAAGTGGCCGAAGTTAAACGAACAAAACGAAAAGAAAAACAATTAGAATTTGTAAAAATAAAAGAAATTAAGGAAAAAAAGAAAGTTATCTTAAAAGAGAGAAAACCTAGTCCTAAAATTTTAGAAGAAGAGGCCCTAGCACTTTTAGAGGAAGAGAATCTAGAAGACTATGATGATATACTCGCCCAAAAACCCTCAAAGATGTATCAAGATATCACCATAGAAGATATGGTCCCAGAAGGGAAAGAAGAATTTAAAACAGAAATACAAGAAGATGATACTAAATGGAAACTAGTCACCACGATGGAAGAAGATGGTTCAGAAAAGACCTATGAGCTTAAAAAAGCTGAAGATGGGCCTTTAACCTTTCAATCTCGATTGAAGTTGGCAAACTTTTCTCTTAGTTATAAAAGTGTCTCCGATAATGAGGATGCTCAGGTTGGTACAGGAAATATTTCCTGGGCACCACAATTTATTTTTCATCCTAACTGGGGAGTCAAATTAGATGCCGGAGTACAGTTTTATAGCATCACAATTGCAGATCAAACGGGCAAAACGATAGAGAGCACGACTTTCCCAATCATCCCTTTAATGTTGTATGTAAATTATCTAGGAAAATATTATTTTCTAGAAGCAGGTGCTGGAATGCAATTTTGGTTGGAGGACAGACTAGATAATTATATGGCCTGGAGTTTAGGCTTTGGCTACCGTTTTCCAACAACTATGGCCTTTTTTGATCGTGTCTTTTTTAACTACAACAATGTTTTAGTAAACGTTGAAGTTCAGGAGTTTCAATTAGGTTTCTCCTTTAAGATTTAATTAAATTTCCAAATCACCATTTGCCCAGATAACTCATGGGGATTATTCTCTATATCCCCTTTTGAGGTTTTGCAATCGTTTTCTTGAGCGGCAAATCTCATTTTTAAAGTTTTCTGTCCACCTAGTGAAAAGGATGCTTTAACAGGGTAATTAGTAGGAACTTCTACATTTTTCTTGGCATTAGCGGTTCCTCCCATTCTAATTTGAGCATCATCAGTTTCGTTATATAAATCAACCCAACTTTTTCCACATTTTTGAAAGGAAACCCAGGCATCCACCATATAATTTCCGGCCGGCAGAGTGATTTCAGAAAAATAGCTTCCAGAATCGTAATCACCATCACTAGTAGTATTACCATAAGATATCCAGCTGCAATCTGCACCATAAGGCCCAGCTGCATCCCATCTCACATCATTTTTTCCATCCGAAATAGAAAACTCTTTACCTTTATCAAGCCTCATTTCAATTTCACAAATTTTAATTCCGCCAAAACTACCACCAGGAGTGGCCGGTTGAAAACTCACATTTCCATTTCCATCAGAGGTTAACACCTCTCCAGCATTTCCATCAACAATAGGAAGCTTGTAATCTGTCTTTTTAATAATTTTTCCTGTTGTACCATCAAAAAGGGCCACTTGATTATCTTCTGTCAAATCAGGCCCATTTACATCTCCAAGATCTGATATATCGACTCCACTATCTTTAATAACTTTCCCCGTACCTCCATCAAACAAGGCAATATTAAAATCAGTACTTGTAGCAGGTCCTATGACATCTCCTGCACTAATACTTTCCCAATTCACACTTCCAAGCCCATCAGTCATAAGAACTTGACCGGCCAATCCATCAAGCATAGGAAAAGAAAATAAAGTGCTAATGATTGTTTTTCCACTGGTATCTAAGTAAAGAGGAATTGAATTAACAATTGCACTACTAGGCCCTCTAACATCACCAATGTCATTAATGTTAATTCCTCCATCCTCAATCACTTTTCCACTAACCCCATCAAAGACAGCAAGATTTTTATCAAGGCTCATGTCAGGGCCCTTAACATCGCCAAAGTCATCAATATTTCTTCCTGAATCTTTGATTAATTTCCCCGTGATCCCATCAAAAAGCGCGATATTAAAATCACCACTTGAGCCAGGACCTGTTACATCTCCCCCCGCCGTAATAATATTTTCCCAAGAGAGAACTCCCGCACCATCGGTAGTTAAAACTTGTCCGCTAACTCCATCAACAAGCCAAGTGGAATTATCATCTCCGCTACTAGTTAAAATTCTGCCAGTATTTCCCGCATCAACTGGAACTTGAAGGTGACTCGCAACTTCTGTTTCAAGATTTATTATATCTGTTTCATTAGTTGAAATTCTCGTATTAAATTCCGTATTACTCGCTTGAATTGAGACAATGTTATTTTGGTTATCACGAACAAGTTGAGCAGCAACACCAGAATCATTAATTTGTTTTCCTGTTGTATCATTATAAGAGGCCAGATTTCCAAGAATTGACCCTGGTTTTCCGAAAACATCACCAAACTCCTCAATAGCTCTACCAGAATCTTTAATAACTTTTCCTGTAG
>QNFX01000055.1 GCA_003650125.1 Campylobacterota bacterium | reverse complement strand
CCTGCATCGGCATGGTATTCTCTCCAGCGAGAAAAGCCCATGACTATTGGGGACGCTAGGATGCCAAAGATAACGGTGAAAAACATATAGACCATATGTCTCATGAAAAATCCCATGCCCCTTCCATTGTCATTATCTCCTCTCATAACATTATCAAGAGCAATGGTTGCTAGTTGCGCGAAAAACATGACAAAGGCATTTACCACCCCTTGTACAAGCGCCATGGTGACCATATCTCCGTTGGCGATATGACTAATCTCATGGGCCAAAATAGCTTCAGTTTCATCGGAACCCATTTGTTGGAGAAGGCCTGATGATACGGCAACTAATGAACTATTTTTTGCATGCCCGGTAGCAAAAGCATTTATCTCATTTGCCTCATAGATGCCCACTTCTGGCATGGTGGTAATACCCGCCGCTTTCGCCAACTGGTGAACCTTCATGACCATTTGTCCATGGCGTCCTGTAGGTGATTGAATTTCAACTCCATAGGCCCTTTTTGCAATCCATCTCGATAGGCGAAGAGATATGAATGAACCGGCCATACCCCAGACAAAACAGATAACCATCAAAGAGGTGTAGTTAATCCCTTGAGCAGTTAAGGCAGGTCCTAGACCTAGCAGGTTTAAGACCACACTGATCAGAAAGGATCCGGCGATCATAACGAGTATATTGACTGTTAAAAATAAAAATAAACGTTTAAACATTTTTAATTTTCTCCTGAAAAATCTTATCTCTATTGTGGTAGTAGATTTTCAAAGGTCAAGGTCTTCCAACCCCTTCATGTGCCAGAAGCCATTCTTTATAGGACAATCCTGGGGCATAGCCAACTAATTTACCATCGGCCCCAATAACTCTATGACATGGAACAATAATAGGGATTTGATTACGGTTGTTGGCCATTCCTACTGCTCGGCAGGCCTTGGGTTTTCCAATCTTTTTTGCCAGTTCACCGTAAGATAGAGTTTTTCCATGAGGGATATTTTTAAGTTCCTCCCAAACGCTCTGTTGAAAAGGGGTTCCTTGCATATTTATTGGGATTTTGAAAATTTTTCTGTTGCCGGTGAAATACTCTTCTAATTGAGTAAGACATTTATTTAAGACTTGGGGAATTTTATTCGAGATGTTTTTTATCGGCCCTTTATTAAATCTAAGGCCTTTGATATGGGACTTAGTAGAAGTAATTTCTATAAATCCAAGTGGTGATTGAAACTGAGTGGTATATAATTTAGTCATGAGTAAAAAACCTATTTGTATTATTGATTGTGCGGTTAAAGAAAAATCCCTCGATTCCTATGAGTGGATTAAAAATAATTACAATCATCCCTTTGATTATCATGTTCCCTCTATGGAGGGTATGACTTCTTTAAGAGAAAGTGACGCTGCTAGGGCCTATATTATTTTTGGTAGTGACTCATCTGTGAATGATCGTCTTCCTTGGCAGGTTGCTCTGGCCGATTTTATGAAAAGTCAGTGTCAAAATAGGATACCTGTCATGGGAATCTGTTTTGGACATCAATTAATGGCCGATGCTTTTGGTGGAAAAGTCGAAACAAGTAAAGTTAAAAGGTCTTCTGAGTTGAAAAATACTTTTTTGGGCCACCGAGAAATTAAGATTTTAAAAGATTCTTTTGGTTTTAAAGCAGGGGAGTCTTATAAAGTTTTCAAGGCGCACTCTCAAGAAGTGACTTTAATAAGTGATGAAATTATTCATTTAGGAACATCGGATGAGTGTCTTTATGATGTTCTTACTCACAGAGAGCTTCCCTATCTTGGTTTACAGGGGCATCCTGAAGCTCATATGGAGTTTGTCACAAGGGAGTTAGCGGGGCTTTTATCAGAGAGAGAAATAAGTGAAACCATTGCAGGCGGAGAAAAAATAATAAATAATTTCATCCAATTTGTTTTAAAAAATCACTAGTGAATCAAATTAATATTATCTTTTTGCTCTTTTAGCATTTCAAATTGATCCAAAAATCGCCAAAGAGGAATAGTCGCTATGGCCCCTAAAATGTGCCAGAGTGCGTGTCCAGTGAAGATATGATTGGTTGGATCACAGACAATTTTTAGCATATCAAGCCACCAAATACCCCAGGCAAATAACAAGGTGCTAAGGCAAAGAACTAATGGTTTGTAGCTTATTCCTTTAGGTCTATCGGCTTTAGAAAAATGGTATTCAATTATAAAAACTACCCCGAGGATAATTTGTAGTAAGAAAATAACTGATCCCATCTTCTTACTAATTAAAAATAAAGGCCCCATGCAGGCAGCTACCATGACAATGAAAATGGTAATGAGAGTGGATCTTTTAAACTTATGTCGCTGCTCAAGTCCTACCACAATACAATAGTTAACCAACATGAACATGGATGATACATCCATAAGCTCACCCATAAAAGAGCTAGTGGCATGAAGAGCAAATGAAGTAAGTCCGATAAGGGCAACCAAAGGAATGAAAGGCCAAAGGTTATAATGTTTTCTTTTTTTCAGTTGTAAGTAGATATAGTAGGCAGCAAAAACAAAAGCAAAACTAGACCAAGCTTCTGAAGGTCTTTGTACTAAGGCACATTGTATGGCCTCTTCACAGAAGCTTAATTTTGCGGACTCTAATCCTGCCCAAGGGCACATTTCGTTCATGGACAGGATAATTGTTTAGAGGGTCTTCAAAGTCAAGGAATGACGCGATACGCCTCAGCCATTAGAGGACAATTTCTCCAAAAATTTCACTCGCTCCAAAGCAGGAGGATGTGAATAGTAATAAGCACTATAAGTTGGGTCTGGAGTTAAGGTACTGGCATTATCCTTATAAAGCTTAACCAAGGCGGTAATGAGCTTTGAGGCACTGGCATTTTCTGAGGCGAACTGATCTGCTTCAAATTCATATTTTCTTGAAACAAAAGCATTAAGAGGAGTTAAGAAAAAGGTGTAAATACCTGAGACCATACTAAAAAGCAGGAGCGCCATATAATCTGAAGGTAAGGTTACTCCGTGTCCTTGATAAAACGGTAACCAGGTAAATACTTTTCCTAAGATAAAAAATCCTACTAAACTTAAAAGCATAGCTTTTATGAGTCCTTTTAAAACATGTTTTCTTTTATAATGACCTAACTCATGGGCCAGAACACTTTCTACTTCTCCTGCATCGAGAGTTTTAATAAGCGTATCAAAAAAGACAATGCGTTTATTTTTTCCAAACCCCGTAAAGTAAGCATTACCATGAGAACTTCTCATAGAGGCGTCCATGACAAAAAGCCCGTTACTGGTAAATCCGGTTCTATCAAGAAGTGCTAAAACTTTATTTTTAACATCTCCTTCTTCCATAGGAGAAAATTTATTAAATAGAGGTGCGATCAAAACGGGGTAGGCCCACAACATAATGAGCTGAAAAGCAGTTAAAACACTCCATGCCCATAGCCACCAATAGCTGGCCTTAGACATTACATCTCCTGGATTAGGCATAATCCATAAGATCAGCGCCATAAGAGGTGCACCAATTATAACACCAAGTAAAAGTCCCTTAATCATATCTTTAATAAAAATGGCCGGTGTAGTTTTATTGAAACCAAATTTTTCTTCTAATACAAAAGTACTATAGAGAGATTGTGGTAATCCGATAAGAAGAGATATCCCTCCGTAAGCAAAAATAAATATCAATCCTGTATAAAGAGAAGACATTTCTAGTCCGCGAACCCATCTATCAAGAAGCTCAAATCCCCCTCCTAGAGTCCAAGCAAGAAGAACAAAAAAATTAATAAAATTAAAAACCTGCCCAATTTTAATTTTGGCGACGGTGTAATCGGCCGCTTTTTGGTGTTCTTCTAAACTTACTTGATCCTTAAATTTATCAGGCACTGCATCTCTATGGGCCATGACATAAGACCTATTTTTCAAGTCTAGGAAAAATTCAATGATTTCCTTGGCCATTAAAAAGATTAAAAATACAATAGTAACAGTTTTAAATTCCATGCTTTCTTTCCTATATGGAGGTATATTATTTCAATAAATTAACAAATTGGATGCGATATGAAAATTCATCAAATTTACACCCATAACTTCCTGCGTAATTTCACCTATATCTTGGAAACAAGTGATGGAGATTATTACTGCGTAGACCCTTGGGATGCCGGGGAAATTTTAAAAAGAGTTCCCCATGGAAAGCTCAAAGCAGTGATTAATACCCATGAACATGATGACCACACCCAGGGTAATTCAGAACTAGTAGAAAAAGAGAACTGTGAGATCTGGGCCCACGAAAATGCTAAGGGAAAAATAGCGGGAGTAACTAGATACCTCTCTAAAGATGAAAAAATTTCTCTAGGCCTTGATTGGAGTATGGAGGTTATGGATACTCCAGGACATACCTTTGCCCATCTGTGTTTATTAATAAAAGAAAAAGAGAGACCTTATGCAGTTATAACCGGAGATACTCTTTTTAGCGCGGGAGTAGGGAATTGCCATAATGGCGGCGATCCTGGAGTTCTATATGAAACCATATCAGCTCAGTTTCAAATGCTTCCTGATGATGTGATTCTCTATCCGGGACATGAATATCTAGAAAACAACTTGAAATTTACCTTGGCCCGTGAACCAGATAACCAATCTGCAACTGAACTTCTTTTAAAAGTAGATAAGCTCAATATGGATGAAGATTATTTTGCTACGGACTTGGGAGTGGAAAAAGAGATCAATACTTTTTTAAGACTAGATAAAAAATCAATTCGCGAGCATTTACCAATTACGCCGACTAGTGATAAAGAAGTATTCTTAACACTCAGGCAACTTAGAAATGAATGGTAAATAAGGAGATATTATGCCACTGCCAAAAATTGGAAATCTGGCCCCTGCTTTTACTTTAGAAAACCAAGATGGAGAGAAAGTATCCTTAAAGGATTTTAAGGGTAAAAAAAATGTAGTTTTATATTTTTATCCCAAGGCATTAACGCCAGGCTGTATTGTTCAGGCCTGTGGAATTAGAGATGCCAAGAAAGATTTTTCAAAAGTGAAAACTGTAGTACTTGGGGTAAGTCCTGATCCGGTTAAAAAATTAAAAAACTTTGAAGATAAAAAAGAGCTTAATTTTAACCTTCTTTCCGATGAAGATAAGTCCTTGGCCAAAAAGTATGGTGTATGGGGAAAAAAGAAATTTATGGGCCGAGAATATATGGGTGTTAAAAGAATAACTTTTATAATCGGCAAAGACGGAAAACTTAAACATATTATGGAAAAGGTCAAGACCAAAACTCATGACCAAGATGTACTAGATTATATTAAAGAAAATTTGAAATAATTTTTCATTTTTAAAAAAAACTAAAAAGAACATTTCCTTTTTTACAGGTCATAAGCATCTTAGCTAAATGGCCTTTTTTTTATTTTTACTACCATTTAACTTATTTGCCTCATCTTTCACGGTTGCCACCTATAATGTTCAAAATCTTTTTGATAATGAAGTTGGATTAAGAAAAATTCACAATATTAAAAAAGTAATCAAGAAAATGAAATACCCAGAGTTCCTAGGGCTTCAAGAAATAGAAAATGAAAAAATATTATCATCTATTAAAAACTATCAAATAGTCATGTCCAAAATTAAGGATAAAAGAGGCATGGGGGTGGCGCTCTTATATAAAAAAGGGAAGAAAATAAAAGTAAGAGAAATTCCTATTGAAAATTCTCGGAGCATCTTAGAAGTAGAGATGAAAGTTGATGGAATTAAAATAACTTTTTTTATTGTTCACTGGCCCTCTCAGCGAAATCCTCATATTAAAAGAATCGAAGCGGCCGAGATTCTGCTAGAAAGAATTAAAAGAATATCTTATTTTATTATTCTGGGGGATTTTAATTTAGATGATCGGTTTGAATTAAACCCCCTTTTTAAATATGAAGAAATTGTTGATTTAAATACCGGTGAGGGAACTTACTTCTATATCCCTTTTAGACGGTGGGGAGTGTTTGACAGAATAGTTATCAGTAAAAGTTTATTTAAGAGATTAAGAAACTATGAATACGAAGTGTTTAAACCGGATTTTATTTCTACCAGATTTTATTTCAATGATAAGTTGATCGAGATTCCTTGGAAGTTTAATAAAAATTTAAAAGGTTACTCAGATCATTTTCCAGTGAGATTAAAAATTGATCAGCTCCTGTAGACAGAATAAAAATTAAGTCCACTCAACTCTTCTAATTTTATTTGAATTTTAATGGCCTCTTTTTTTGAAATTACTCGAAGATTTCTTACTTTGTGATTATGGACTGCCAAATGATTTCCACGGTTTTCTCGGTGCCAAGAAAGAGGATATGCTCTTTTTGGAGTATTTAATTGAACAAAATCGGGGTTTATTTCTTTTAAAATTTGAGCAAATGAGCTTATTTCATGGGAGTTGATAATTGGCATAAACATGGTCTGCACTTCAACTGAACCTTTGAAATTTTCTCTAAAACTCCTTATTCCTTCCACTACTCTTTTAAGGGTAACTCCCTCAGCAGGACGATTAACCAAGTTAAAGGTTTTTTCATCTCCGGCATCAAGTTTTAAGATCACCTTGTCCATATGTTGCAGATTTTTTTGAACTAGGGGATTTTTAAGCTCGGTAGCATTGGTAAGAATGAACTGGGGAATCTCTGGCGCAAGCTCTTTTAAAGAGATAACTATCTCACCTAAATTTGAGGCCAGTGTTGGTTCTCCACTGCCCGAATAAGTAATGACATCTATTTTCTTTTTTTGGCCCAAAATTTCCTTGAAGTCTGCTACCACTCTACTAGTAGAAACATATTCTTTAATTTCGGTGGTGACCTTTTCAATATTGCCTAACTGACAATAAATACAGTTAAACGAGCAGGTAGATCTATGAAATATGGGATCAATCCCTAGAGATTCCCCAAATCTCCAGGAAGGCACCGGGCCGTAGACGGTCTTGGTATTAGGGAATTCAGCTGTCAATGATCACCTCATCTTTTAAAAATTCAAGCTTAGTAGACTTTTTAAGTCCGTTAAGCAGATCTAAGGTCTCCTCCTTAAACTCAATTGGGCCCTTAATATCGATATCTCGAAAGGACTGTCCAGGGATAAACTCTAAAGTTGAGTAAAAGCCTAAACCTTCACAGGCCTCCATCTGAAAATAGATGAATGAACTATGCTCTTTTGGCACCCTGATGATGAAATGGAATAGCTGCATCTTAGTTATCCTACATTGACTTAAATATCTCATCCTTTAAAATATTAAGTGTATATGCCTTATAGGACATGGAGCGCAAAGGTGGAAGTAAAATCAGTGTTTAGCGGTGTGCGTAAAGTACTCGTACCAGCTCTGCTTATTATGGTAATAGGCTGTTCCTCTACAAAAGAGAGAACCGTTTCACAAAAAGAATATGATGAATTGCTCACCAAATATAACCAATTAAAAAATAAACAAGATCCTTCTGTGGCCATTGATGAAATAAGCATTGAAACAGTTGATGTCGTGGCCACCAGTCCTTCAAGAACAATGGCCTCTAAAGTTGAAGTAGAAACAGATCTTGAAAAATTAAATTTTGCAGAAAAATATGTTGCCGTGGGGAATTTTGAAGAGGCCACTATGCTTTTAAAAAAGCTTGAAGTTTCCGGAAACCGGCAAGTTCAAGTTCGCGCAAAATTTTTATTAGGAGAGATCATGTTCGGCCAGCAAGAATATGATCTGGCCTTACAAATCTTCGAAGATATTATTAAAAATTATAGTTTTTCTGGGCTCGTAATGAAGACCCTTGATCGCCTAGAGGTTTGTAGTAAAAAATTGAAATTGTCCGAGAAACAGAAGCGTTACCACTCAATACTTTATGATTTTTTCGAATCTTAAAGCTTGAGTTTCCCCAGGAAGGGGAGGGATTAAAATGAGAATCATTTTTTGTATCATTCTATTATTTAGTAATATTATATTCGCACAAGATATCGTTGAAATAGATTTAGTGGAACCAAATGATATTGAGGTATTATTAAATGAAGATATCGGAGTGGATAAAACGGAAGAAAGCTTAGACGATCTTGATGCTTTAAAAAAAGATATTGGAGAGGTCCAAAAAGAAGAATCACAAAAGAAAAAAAAACTAGCAAAGTTAAAAGAGCCGGCCTTTTTTGATGTCGGTCTAGAAGAAAAACAACTGCTTGAACTTTCAAAATATGTACAAACTAAAATTACTGCTAGGGAATGGGATGAAATCGCCAAAGAGGCCAGGAACGAAAAATATGTAGTACAGGATGGGGAATGGCTATGGCAGATTTCTAAAAAACTTTTTGGAACAGGTTTTTATTATTCAAAAATATGGTCGATGAATCCCCATATTAAAAATCCACATGAAATTACGCCCGGAATGGTTTTAATCTTTGATACAGGCGATGAAGATAGCTTACCAGAAATAAAAATTGGTAAATTCATGGGTACTAAAACTGGGTCCACCAAATATGGTAAAGGAATCGATTTTGAAGATTTTGGAGATGACATATCTCCAAAATGGGTAAATGAACGAAAAAACTTGGTAGAACAGGGAGTTTACTTTCAATTTGCCTCTGATGAGACCTATGAAGATTTAGATCGAATGGGAAAGTTGGCGCTTAGAAAAGATTTTGAGAAGTATGAACCACCGATAGCGGAAATTGTTATTGCCGAGCCGGGTGAGCAATACGATAGATCTGGCTTTGATAAAACTTCAAAGATAGTTTTTGATTATAAAGAGGGGTTTTTTCTAAATTCTTTTATTACCACTAATATTGTAGAGGACTTGGGAAAGATTAAGGCGATCCAAGGAGATCGAACCTTTATACATAGGTGGGATAAGATATATTTAGAATTTGATGAAACGGTGAAACCAAAGCCAGGTGAGAAATTTTCAATTTATTCTCGGGATGGAAAAAGATCCCATCCTGTTTCAGATAGGGAAGGATTTAGATATACCATATTGGGCCAAGTAGAAGTGTTAAAAAGAATCAGTGATGTTTGGGAATGCCTCGTGTTAGAGGTTACAGATCTAGTAAGAAGAGATGATAGAGTAACTGTATACACTCCTAAAATAGAGAAAGTTACTCAAACCTTTACCAATAGAAAAATTGAAGCGGCCATAATCGATGCCTATGACGAGACAGTGGGAGGACTTTCATTTGGAAACGTTGTCTACCTCGATAGAGGACGAGCAGATGGTGTGGAAATGGGAACTGTCTTTGAAATCTTTTCTTTTAAGGATGCTGGAACCGGCAGAAAAATTTCTCCTGATCCAACTTATAAAATTGGAGAGTTAACAGTAATTACCTTAACTGAAAACTTTTCCACTGCTTTGATTACCTTAAGCTCTTTAGAGATTTCTCTGGGACTCTTATCTTTTAGTAAAACTCTCGATGCTGTGGCAAAGATAAGTAAAGATAAAAAGGCCATATCTCTGTATAAGGTTGATAGGGTGAAGGCAGAGGAACTGGATAACCTCGATATTGAATTAAATCTAAATGATGTAAGTGAAGATTTACTCGATGAAGCAGACAGTATTAAGCTTACTGATGATGAGCTAGAAGAGCTTGAAGGACAAGAGCGAGAGAAATCTATAATTAAAGAACATGAAAAAGATCTTAAAGATCTCGAAAGGCTTGAGCAAGAAATTTTGGACGCTGAGTCAGATCTATTTGAAAAGCAGCGAGATGAAGATAAATATCTAGAAGATATAGATTTAGGACAGTTTGAAAAGGAAACTGGAGAGCAAAAAATAACCCTTGAAAACGTAGATGCTATCGAAAAAGAGATTGGAGTAGAATACGTAGATCAAGAATTAGATGCAAAAGATAACCCTTATGGGTTGACAGAGTTTGATCTTGAGGAAATAGATAGACTGTTAAATACTGGTTCAAAATAGGCCGGACATTTTGCTTTGCAAAGCCTTTGGCCCGTAGCAAAATAAACTTCACACTACTATCATAAAGGGAAAGTAATGGCGAAAAAGTCATTAAGTAAGAAAAAAATTGCTAAAAAGAAGACCGCCAAAAAGAAGACGGCCAAAAAGAAGACGGCCAAAAAGAAGGTCACAAGGAAGAAGGCCGCTTATGACCTAGTAGTAGTTGAGTCCCCTTCTAAGGCCAAAACAATAAAGAAATATTTAGGTAGAGGCTTTCAAGTAGTAGCTTCAAATGGTCATATTAAAGACTTACCCAAATCAAAGCTGGGCGTCGATCTAGAAAAAAGTTTTGATATGGAACTGGTTCCAATTGCTGGAAAACAGGCCAAGATTGATCGAATTGTTGAACTCGCTAAGGATGCTAATAAAATTTATCTCGCCCCGGATTTAGATCGTGAGGGAGAGGCGATTGCTTTTCATATAAAGGATGAGTTGCCCCGAAAAAAAGAAGTTTATCGAGTAATTTTTAATGCTGTTACCAAAAATGCTGTTCAAATGGCGATGGAAAATCCCACCACTTTAAATCAAAATATGTATGACTCTCAAAAAACGAGAAGAATTCTAGACCGTCTTGTGGGATATAAAATTTCTCCTATTCTTTGGGATAAGGTTCAAAGAGGGATTTCTGCCGGAAGGGTTCAGTCACCGGCCCTGAGACTTATTGTCGAAAGAGAAGAGAAAATTAAAGAGTTTAACCCTGAGCAATGGTTCTCTATTAATGGTGAATTTTCAAAGGCCTCTAAAACTTTTGCTTTTAAATATTATGGTGATGATCCGAAAAAGAAAAAAGATCTTAAAGACGAAAAAGAAACTAAAAAAATAGTTAGCGATGTCAAAGGAAATGACTACAAGATTGTTGAAATCAAAAAACGAGAGAGAAAACAAAAACCAACTCCTCCTTTTACCACTTCAAAACTACAACAAGAGGCCTCCTCAAAGCTTGGTTTTACCGCTAAGCGAACCATGATGGTGGCGCAAAAATTATATGAAGGTATAGAGCTGACTGATATTGGTCTTCAAGGTCTTATTACTTATATGAGAACTGACTCTGTGCGAACTGAGCCCGAAACTTTAGCTGAACTTAGAGATTTTATTAAAGATAGTTATGGGAAAGATCATCTATCTAGTGAAGAAATTGTTTATAAGAAAAAAGGAAAAGGAAAGGTTCAAGATGCTCACGAGGCCATAAGACCTACCAGTTTAGCATTTGCCCCTGATAAAGTGAAAGGTGATCTCGAACCTGAGCATTTTAAATTATATACTTTAATTTGGAATAAATTCATTTCCTCACAAATGGCCCCGGCAGTTATTGATCAAACTTCCGTAGTATTGGAAAATAACGGGCACTTTTTTAAATCAAATGGTTCCATTATTAAGTTTCCTGGCTTTAGGGCAGTTTATTTAGAAGCGGCCGCAGAGAAAGCGGGTAAGAAGAGTGAAGATGGGGAGGATGTTGTTCCTTCCGGACAAGTGATACTTCCCGAATTAGATGAGGGTGAAAAATTAAAACCTGTAAAGGATGCTCAGTTGCTTGAGCATTGGACTAATCCTCCTCCTAGATTTAATGAGGCCTCACTAGTTAAAGAACTTGAAGAAAATGGAATCGGCCGCCCATCAACTTATGCCTCGATTATTTCAAACCTGCAGGATAGAAGATATGTGGAAAAAAGGGAAAATAGATTTATTCCCTCCATTATGGGAACCAGGGTTTGTAATCTGTTAATAAAAAGTTTTGAAGAGATAATGGATGTTAAATTTACCGCTAAAATGGAAGACCAGCTTGATTTAATCGAAGAGGGTGAGTCTAAATGGAAAACGGTAGTTAAAAAATTCTGGAAAGGTTTTGAGCCTACTCTTGAAAAAGCTAAAGAGGAGATGAAAAACCTCAAAAAATCTATTATCCCCACGGATGTTAAATGCCAAAAGTGTGCTGATGGAATTTATCATATTAGATGGGGACGAAATGGAGAGTTTCTGGCCTGTAGTAACTATCCAGAATGTAATTCCTCTCATGACTTTAGCAGGGATGAGGATGAAAAAATCCATATTTTGCCTAAAGATTACCATTTTGACCCTTGTCCAACGTGTGGCAAAAGGATGGTGGTAAAAAATGGAAGGTATGGCCGCTTCCTGCGATGTGAGGAATATCCTACTTGCGAGACAACTACGTCCTATACAATTGATATAACTTGTCCAAAATGTAAAAAGGGTAAGTTTGCAGAGAAGAAAAGTCGCTATGGAAAAATATTTTATGGTTGTGCACGCTATCCAGATTGTGAAAACGCTCTCTGGAACGAACCAATAAAGCATGATTGCCCATCCTGTGGTTATCCAATAATGTGTAAGAAAGAAACAAAACGAGATGGAAAACATTTA
Source organism: Campylobacterota bacterium (assembly GCA_003650125.1). GTDB lineage: Bacteria > Bdellovibrionota > Bacteriovoracia > Bacteriovoracales > Bacteriovoracaceae > SMWT01. Next base: position 4,306 of record QNFX01000055.1, on the reverse strand, counting down.
TTCTGTCCGGAGTGTAAACACAAAGTGGATGACCCTGATGTTGAAAATTAAAGAAATTTGGAATCAAAATCCAGGCCCTAGTACCAAAAAAGAATATGCAACTTTAACTTTTAAGGGAATGATGATGGGGGTCGCCGATCTTGTCCCTGGAGTTTCTGGCGGTACTATTGCCTATATTACCGGTATCTATGAAGATCTTATTAACGCAATCCATACCATCGATCACGAAGTACTCAAAAGTATATTATCTTTAGATTTTAAAACCGCCTTAGGAAAAATTAATTTTAGATTTTTAGTGCCTCTTTTTGGCGGCATCTTATTCTCCGTCTTCGCTTTTGCCCGGCTCATGCATCATCTAATCATGCATCACCCGGAACCGACTTGGGGAGTGTTCTTTGGTTTGATATGCGGTTCAATTTTTATTCTGGCAAATGAAGTTAAGGAACATCCCTCATTTTCTACTTTTTTTTGGATGCTACTTGGAACTCTATTTGGTTATGGAGTTGTAAATTTAATTCCAGTTACGACACCTAGTAATCTTTGGTTCGTTTTTTTATGTGGGATCATAAGTATAACCGCCATGATTTTGCCAGGCCTTAGTGGTTCCTTTCTCTTACTTATTTTGGGTAAATACGAATTCATCACTAATGCAGTTAAAAACCCTTTTAACGAAGGTAATTTTATCATACTGCTGGTGTTTACCTTGGGAACGGTTACCGGCCTAATTTCTTTTTCAAAAATTTTACACTATTTTCTTAAAAGATTTCATTATCCCACACGTGCCTTTTTAACAGGTCTTTTAATCGGATCTCTTCCCAAAATTTGGCCTTTTAAACAAGTTTTAGAGTCTAAAGTTATTCGGGGAAAGGTGCGAGTCATTCAAGATATGAATATCTGGCCTGATATTGATTCTCAGGTCGTTTATGTCTTTGCCTTAATGGTTATATCTCTTATTGGTATATTGATATTAGAGCGTAAGGCCAATGGGAAAAAAGCTTGATTTTGCGTCTAGTTATTACTATAAAATCAACACGCGGGATTAGCTCAGCTGGATAGAGTAGTTGGCTTCGAACCAATTGGTCGGGGGTTCGAATCCCTCATCCCGCGCCATTTTTTATTTCAATGCAGAAAGTGCAGCTGAATAATTTGGTTCCTCTACAATCTCACTAACTTGCTCGCTATGAAGTACTTTATTATTTTCATCTAAAACAATAACAACTCTTGAACAAAGTGACTTTAAGGGGCCATCGGTTATTTTTAGATTGTAATCATCTTGAAAACTAGATCTATATCCTGAAAGAGTTTCGACATTATCAATTCCTTCAGCACCACAAAATCTCTTTTGGGCAAAGGGTAGGTCCATTGAAATATTTAATACGGCAGTATTGTCCATTTCAGCAGCATCTTTATTAAATGTTCGTACACTTGTTGCACAAGTTGGAGTATCAAGACTTGGAAAAATATTTAATATTTTTCTCTTACCCGAATAATTATCTAATGTAACTTCTGATAAATCGTTTGCCACTAGTGCAAAATCAGGTGCAGAATCGCCAACAGTTAGAATCGTTCCACTGGTGTTTATGGTATTTCCTTTTAATGTAATTGATGTCATTTTTGATCCTTTTTAATATTTGAAGCTATGGCATTTTATATATGAAAGCATTAATATTCATCCCTGCTCCAATTGAAGCAAAGACAACATTATCACCTTTTTTAAGTTCATGATTTTCAAGTTTTCCTTTCATCAATAGATCAAACAAGGTCGGTAGAGTTGCTACTGAGCTATTGCCAAGCCAGGAAATAGTCATGGGCATGATATTTTTAGGAATATCTTCTATATTATATAGATCATATAGACGGGTTAATATCGCTTCATCCATTTTGCCATTGGCCTGGTGGATAAGAACTTTTTTAATATCTTGAAGGGATAACCCTGCTTTTTCGATACAGTCTTTGATCGCTTGTGGTGTTGTTTTAAGAGCGTATGAGTATAATTTACGGCCATCCATTTTTAAGAATATTTCATTGCCATCAAAATCTTTGTTATAAGAATTTTCCATTCGTAGTAAATTGCCATGACTGTAAGTATCAGACCTGGTGGAGTGACATAATATCCCTGCAGGTTTAGGAGTTGGTTTTGCTTCGAGAATAATAGCACCTGCTCCATCGGCATAAATCATACTATCTCGATCATGGGGGTCTGAAACTCTTGAAAGGGTTTCGGTACCAATGACTAAAATTTTCTTGGCATCTCCTGACTTAAGATAGTAATTGGCCTGAATGACTCCTTGGAGCCAACCGGGACACCCAAAAGAAATATCGTAGGCAATGGAATAAGGATTCTTGATTTCTAGCCTCTGTTTTATCCTTGATGCTAGTCCTGGAACAAAATCTGATCTTTTATTGGTAGCGCTTACATCACCAAAATTATGGGCGACGATAATGTAATCAAGACTTTCTTTGTCAATCCCTGAAGATTCTAAGGCATCTCTTGCGGCAAAAAAGCCTATGTCAGAGGCAACAAGTTCATCTGTAACATATCTTCGTTCGCGAATGTCTGTTATCTTTTCAAGGTTTTCGACTGATTTTGCATTTGAACTAGTAAGTTTTTCTCCAGCAGAATCATAAAAACTATGTTCGATAAAATTTTCATTACGAACTACTTGAGTAGGGAGATAGCTTCCAGTCCCTACTACAACTGAATATAGAGAATTTTCCATCCATTGTACCTCTAATCGTTTCTAGCAATCTATCACATAATCATGATGCCAAAAAGTTATTTAGTCCCATCAACCTGCAACATATTTATTTGAAATGCCTTGTCCCGCACCATTTTTCCCACTATAAAAGTGCATCCTTGAATAAGTTATAATTGTTAGTACAAATGACTTTTGTACTTAAAACTCTATTTCTCTTTTGCACACTATTCCTCTCGGGTATTCGGGCAGAAGTTCTTTTTCCCTTAGAAAAATTAAATTTTGGTATGGAACTCAAAGATCAAATCCTAATCGCCCAGGGAAATAACCCTGTAATGGATATAAAACCTCTAGGAGATCCTATAGACCCTCCTAAAGAAGAATACCTGCCAGCTCAAGATACCCTGCCTTTTTGGGGCAAGGAAACTAGAGAAAGGGGATATAATCTTCCTCTACCTATGGGAGTGTCTCTTAATTATATCTATATGAAGCAGGGAATAAATTTTGATGATGTAATGGTGACTCTAGGTGATGAGGATATGCTAATAGAGGGCGTGAGTTTTGATGGCCCTGTGAGGGCCGATAATATCGGTGTTATGAGGGCGGATGTTTGGGTACTTCCCTTTTTAAACTTTTACGGAATCTTTGGCCATTTAGGGGGGAATATTACAACTGAAGTTGGGATACCTGGTGATTTAACTGTGACTGGGGACCCCATGCAGGTAGATGCCGATATTGAATATAACGGCTTTACTTATGGTTTTGGCATAGATGTAGCGGGAGGATATGAATCAATGTTTGTACTCATCGATTCTAATTTTGCTTGGACCAGTGTTGATGTATCAGATGCTCCCATAACAACTTTCGTTTTTAGTCCTAAGATTGGCATTATAATTGAGGATAAAGACCTAATAGGGCGTGGAACTATTTGGCTTGGAACTATGTACTTGAATTTTGATATGGAAGTTACAGGTTCTATTGCTACCGCTAAAATTTCTCCAGATTTACCCGATATTCTAGGAGTACAGAGTTTAGGTTATACCGCCAAGGTTAGTCCTATTGGCACATGGAACATGTTAATAGGTGGGAGTTGGGAGATAACTCCTCATTGGGTATTTTTGGCCGAAGTTGGATTTATAAAAAGGACACAATATATAATGGGAGGTGTTTATCGCTTCTAGAATAGGAGAATTTATATGAAAATTTTATTAATGATTGGAATTTTGTTTAGTTTTAATTCGTTTGCTAAAATCAGCTATACTTGTAGCAATGAAACTTGGAATCAGGCGGAGTTTCGCGGAAATATGTATTTTGTTGAGCTCCAATATAATTGTCAAACATCTTTAGATGCTGCAGATATTGATAAAATAGAGTTGCTCATGGTTGATAGGTTTCAGGATGGTTCTGACGTACTTAAGGTACATGAAGTAGGTGAGAGTGAGTTAGGAACCTATGTGATTTCAAATTTAAAGCAATCAATTAAGGGCCGTGGGGATATGAATATTAAATTTCATAACTTTGTGGGTATTGATGACGATGCAAATATTTGGACCAAAAGTAAGTCTCTTAATATTAAGGCCACCGGGTATAGTCGTTATACTAAAGAAATT
>QNFX01000054.1 GCA_003650125.1 Campylobacterota bacterium | reverse complement strand
ATCTTAATTGCTCCAGAAACCAGGACTTCCGCACCAGTTACGATCACCAGAGACAAAACAACTTTGGAATCAATATCTCACACAGGACTCTATCCTTGCGGGGAAGGGGCCGGTTATGCTGGGGGAATTACTTCCTCTGCTGTTGATGGGATTAAAGTCGCCATGGCCATTATAGATAAGGAATTCTAACTTCGGATATTCCTTTTTGCAGAAGTACTTTTTATTTCACTTTGTATTGGGCCCACAAGATCTTCTGATCCATCATCTGAGAGATTAGGAAAAGCTTACGATGTCATAGAGAAAAACTGCCTTACCTGTCATTTTGGATTTCATAATTCTTGGGCACAAAATATCACAGATGCTTCTTGGAAAAATACGGGACTAGTAATTCCTGGTGATCCCTTTAGCTCGCGTTTAATCACTAAACTACAAAATGTAGGTGGTAATATGCCTTTTCAAAGTCCACCCTTATCAGAAGATGACTTAAACACTCTAGTTGAGTGGATAAGTCTCATGGAATAAAAATTAGATTTCGATTATCATTACTTATAGAATAAAATTCAATTGTTAATATATTGATCTTTATGGAGAAAGAAATGAAATTTTTAACAGCAATACTTATACTAATATCTCTTAATTTAAATGCCGAATCAATCGACTTTAAATCTGATTTTGCAAACTCAGTTGATTTAATAACTATAACCCCAGAACAATCCACTGAATTTAAATTCTTTCACATGCAGGAGCAGGCCTATTGGTATTCTCTCTACAACCTCGGTACTCTTATTATGAGATCAGGACTCGGTGAAAAGTTTATGCCTGACATAGCAATGGTTAAGAAAATGGTACAAATGGCATCAGATGAACATTCAACTGCCATGCCACCAAAAAATCCCGCTCTTTTAAAAAGAGTTTTCAACTACGGAAATCCAGAATACGTAAATGCCAACAATGGTAATCCTATGGATTTTAATAATCTCAGATGGGCACCAGGAGATAATGATCCAACCACTGGCGCCACCTTTGGTTGGACACTGATTGAAGAAGTTGAATGGATTAAGCAATTTAACCTTGATAACCATTTTGGGGATCCAGGACACAATAATATTCCAGGAGCTCAACAAAGATTTGTAGGACTTGTTCTTTGTGCTGAGTCTTTAATGCAAATTAAAGATTTTAAAATGAATCCCGGAAACTATCAAAATTCTCATCGGTCAGATGCCTATGTTGCACTCTCGGCAATTTCAAATTTTTCCCAATATCTTGGAATTTCATCTACACAAAAGATGAGAGAAAATAGATGTGCTAAAGTTGCTTCTATGATGAGTGGGAAACCAGCATCTGAAATATCTAAAGACCTACTTAAAATGGCCAAAAAACTTTATCAAAATATGCCAGAACCGGTTATCACAAAGGATTACTCTTTAGCGATTCAGGCATTGAGTTGGTATGGGTACGCAAATGTCGCTGATAGAACTGCCATTAAAGCAAAAATTAAAAAATATGCTGATGAACTGGTCGCATGGACCAGTCAACACATCATGAATCAGGCCTATAAAGTTCGTGGTCTACTCAATGCCGCCAGAATTACTGGAGATGATGGTTATAAAAATGTGGCCGTGGCCTACTACCTACGGATGATGGATGACTATATTCCTAGCATGGGACTTTTTATTGATAAAATGAGTTTTAGCTCAGATGATATCGCAGTTCTTTTAGGGGCCTTTAACTCCATCAGGGTTTTTGCCGCAAATGATGTCGGTGCTCAAAAGCTGGCCAAGGATATGACCAGCTTCTTTTTAAATGTTGTGAATAAATCAGGACTTCAATTATCTGCTCCACCAGTTTCTTTTATTCCACCATATAAAAGAAAACCAGCTGATATGTTTCACCGCTACCCAACTACACCTGTACCACCAAAGGCAGGAGGGGCCAATGGAACTGCTCCCGTTTTTTCCAGTCAAGTCACCAAGGTTCGCAATGGTTGGGCAGGAGATACAAAATTTGATACTGCCGGGGCCATGCACTTATCAAATGAGATGCTTTGGTTTTATGTAAATCAAGTGAATGGTTTTCCTAAATGGTAAACTAAAACCGGTATCCCAAGGTGAAATTCCAACTAGTGGACTCATAGTCTAGAATTTTTCCAATGGATGAACCTAGAACAATATCAGATATCTCCCATTCTCCACCAAGAAAGAAACCAGCGGAAAAGGATCCCCCTTTTATTTGATCTTTATACGTGGGGTCCGTGGAAAAGCCATATCGATAGACTAGAGGTATAGAAAAAAATAGTCTGGTGTGCTCACCAGGGCGCCAAAATACTTTTGGTCTTGAAATCATCATAAAAACTGGCAAATCTAAAAGTAGGGAAAGATTCTTAGTTAACTTAACGGTGCTTTTTCCTTTCATTCCACCTACACAGAGATCAACACCAAAACCATACCAGTGGTTTTGCCAATCATAACCACCGCCGCCACAGGCACCAGTTTCATCTGAAAGTATCTTTTGTTTTAAAAGAGGTAGATCGATTCCGTAGGTCCAACTTATAATCCCTACAAGGATATTCCAGCCCCCGGAGAGCTTTTTTTTAAGCCAGGAATCAATGAGTTTATTTAATCTGTCTTCTAGTTCATCATAATCTTCTTGATCAACATCTTCAGCATTAGAAATAATCTCTTTTAGGTTGTCTATTTTTTTTTGAGTTAAATTATTTGTTCCTTTTCGTTCTAGAGTTTCAACACTTGTCTTTAAATCTATGAATGAGGATTTTGAACCCTGTGAAAAACAAAGAGTTGGTATTAACAAAAATATTGCAATTCTTAAAACCATAAGTGGAGCTGTCCCATAAAGTCCCACACATCTTCAGTGTGAGTGTTTTTTTGTAATGTTTTGCTATTAAAAAGATCAAGTCCCAATGGGGCAAAAGGCCCTGAATGGCATATCACACACTTCACATCAAAAATTTTTTCTTGAACTTCAGCAAAATCTACGGCGTATAAATTAAATGTGATTAAAAACAATAGTAAAAATCTCATACATTATCCTGATGCTTAATATGTTTACATAGATGGAGTGAAAGGTAAAAAAAGGTTCCTTTGCCTTGATATTAATTAGACCGATATAAATGCTTTGGTAAAAAGATATTTGATAAGTAAATTGTTATTGTTTTATGATTAAGAAAACGGAGTTTTAAATTGAAAATTTTATTAATCTTAATATTGCTTCCAACAACACTATGGGGAAGTAATCTAAAAAAAATAATATCAGGTTTTAATGTAGTAAGACCTATTACTCTTATTCATCAAAAAAACTTTGAAACTATTAAAAAAGGAGTCTATCGAATTATCTTACAACAAGATAAGGATCATATAATTTTATGGTTTGAGCAGCTCGATAAGGCATTTAAGTTTAAGTTACCTAAAGGAAAATCTTTATCTGAAAATTTCACTTTGTCTTCTGACATTTCCGGCCAACCCTTCAATCTTGTTGTTTTCTCTAAAACCAAAAAACACAAAATTAGAGAATATATTGAAGATGTTGAAAATTCCTGCAGGATAGACGGTAAAGGGAAAATTGAAGAGGAATGTCATCCAAAACTTGAATGGGTGCCTTTTCAATACAGAAAATTGGTCAAGAAAAAGGGCCCCATGTTTTGTTATCTGACCCCTCAATTGGTAGGTAAATGGGGCAAGAGAAGGGATAAAATTGCGGTGACGGTTTTTGGAAGAACGGCCACAATTGACCTGGTAGATCCCCGAAAGAGTGAAATTGTTGCAGCTGCCCAATACAGAGATGAGCAAACGCAAAAAAAAGTGCAGAAAAAGGGGCAATGTCGCTGAGCGCTATTGCGCAGCGTGATTATTTTTTTGATGCATATGGGGTAAAAGATTTTCCTAGCTACAGGAGGTCTTTTGCTTTTTAAATCCCAGGATAAAATTTCTAAGTCCTATGATGTCATTATTATCGGAAGTGGCCTGGCAGGAATGACTGCTGCAAATAAACTGGCCAAGAACGGACGTGCAGTACTTCTACTGGAAAGTCACAACAAGCTAGGTGGTTTTGCCACTTGGTTTAAAAGAAAGGGTGGTACGCAAATCTTTGATATTTCGCTCCATGGATTTCCATTTGGAATGAAAAAGACCTGTCGTAAATATTGGAGCAAGGAAATTTCTGATGCCATCATCAAGATCAAAGGGGTTCGCTTTAAAAATCCTATGTATGATCTTGAAACTGATTTTACCCGCGAAGACTATACTAGTAAGTTGATAAATCATTTTAAAATTCCAGAAGAAAAAGTTCATGCCTTCTTTAAATATCTTGAAGAGATGAACTTCTATGATCCTCCAAAGCTTACCAACGGAGAGTTATTTGAAAAATTCTTTCCTGGCAGGAAAGATGTTCTTCGTTTTTTACTTGAGCCCATCGTCTATGCCAATGGATCGAACTTAGAAGACCCGGCCATCACTTATGGCATAGTGTTTTCTAACTTTATGAGCAAAGGAGTCTATACCTTTCAAGGTGGTACAGATCAACTAATAGATAAGATGAAATCCGAGCTTTTAAAAAATGGTGTAGATATCAAAATGCACTCTCGAGTAGATAAAATATTGATAGAAAATGGTAAAGCTACAGGGGTTTTATTAAAAGGTGATGAAATAAGATCAAAGGCAGTTTTATCTAACTCAAACCTTTTATCCACTATATTTAAAATGACAGGTAAAGAACACTTTGGTTCTGAATATATCAAAAGAGCACAAAAAGTTCGTCTCAATACTAGCTCTTGCCAAGTTTATATGGGGATGAAAGAGGGAGAGACTATTCCTCGTATGAGCGATTTAATCTTTTATTCCGAAGATGAGTATTTTAGCACGGACCTTATACTCTCTCCTAAAGTAGGAAGCCAAACTTTTAGTATCTATTACCCCGATTGTCGGCCTCATCTTAAGAATCACTATGCAATCGTTTCCTCTTCAAACTCTAGATATGAAGATTGGGAAAATTTATCAGAAGAAGATTATAAAGTTAAAAAACAATTTTTAATTGATAGAGCACTTGATTCACTAGAAAAAGTAATTCCTGGAGTTAGAGAGAAAATTGATTTTGTAGAAGCGGCAACACCACTTACAGTAGAGAAATATACACTTCACCAAAAAGGTGCTTCCTTTGGGACTAAATTTGAAGGCCTTGATATAAGTATGAACATGCACAAACAAGTTGATGGGCTTTTTCATACGGGGTCGGTGGGGATAATTATGTCAGGTTGGCTTGGTGCCGCCAATTATGGAGTCATTCAGGCCCATGGAATAGAAGGATATTTATGAGTTTTGTTGATCAAAGAGTAATTGTTACTGGTGGAACCAGAGGAATTGGCAAAGGCATTGCTAAAGAATTTCTAAAAGAAGGTGCCACAGTTATTGCGACATATTCCAGTAATGATGCCGAGGCAGAGAAATTTAAAATAGAGTTTAGGGAATACGCAGATAGACTAGATATTAGGAAATTTGATGTATCAAATTCTGAAGAAGTTCAGGCCTTCTATGATTATCTTGATAACACTTATCCATCTATTGAAGTATTAGTTAACAACGCTGGAATTAGAAAGGACAGCCTCGTTCCTCTGATGAAGGAAGATGATTTTAAAGAAGTAATAGATATCAATTTAAATGGTACATTTTTAATGTCCAAATATGCCGTTAAAAGTTTTTTAAGAAAACGCTATGGAAGAATTGTTAATATTAGCTCCGTTGGTGGAAAACTAGGGCTTGCTGGACAGGCCAACTACTCGGCCTCAAAAGCAGGGCAAATTGCTCTCGCTAAAAGTATGTCAAAAGAAGTTGGTAAGAAAGGCATTACCATCAATTGTGTCTGTCCTGGTTTTATTGAAACAGAATTGATCGCTGATCTTCCAGAGGAGCAAGTGAAGGGATATAAAATGCAAGTTCCCCTTAAACGATTCGGAAGAGTTGAAGAAGTGGCAGTCGCAGTGAAATTTCTTGCTTCCCAAGAGGCATCTTATATTACCGGAACCACTTTAGATGTTTCTGGAGGACTTTAAGTTGCAAGAGATAATTAATTCTATCCCCCAAAGACCTCCTTTTTTATTTGTCGATAAAATTATTGAAAGAGGTGATGGGGTTATTCACACTCAAAAATACATATCTGGAGAAGAGGACTTTTTTAAAGGTCACTTTCCAGGTAATCCCATTATGCCGGGAGTACTCTTGCAAGAGGCCGCATTCCAATCCGGGGCACTTTATATGAGTGGTAACAAACCAGGACTCGGCCTTGTTACCAGAGTTGATGGTGTGAAATTCAGAGGTTTAGTAAAACCCGGTGATACGCTAGATATTTTTGTAAATCATCTGGAAACACTGGAAAATGCCTATTATTTTAAAGCACGAATAAAAGTAGATAATAAGACTGTAGTAGCACTTAATTTTACCTGTATTTTAAAGGAGACTTAGCTTGGATTTTTTAAACCTAAAAGATAAAGAAATTCTTGTTACAGGCCTTGCTAATAAAAAAAGTATTGCTTTTCATGTGGCCAAAATTTTAAAAGAGTCAGGAGCAAAGGTTCTATTTTCTGTTCATCCTACAAGTCTTGAGAAGGCATCTTCCTTGTTCCCAGAAGATCCAATTTATACTTGTGATGTGAAGTCGCCAGAATCGATTCAAGAGTTTAAAAATAACGTGGAAAAAAATGGCCACAAGCTAAAAGGGCTTATTCACTCTATTGCTTTTGCTAATTACTCAGAGGGGATAAAACCCTTTATCGAAACTAAATGGGAGGACTACCTTGAGGCCCATCAAATTTCTTGCCACTCGCTAGTTTCACTTTCAAATGCACTAAAAGACCTGATAGAAGTTGATGGCTCAATCGTGACCATTTCTATTTCAAGTACTAAGGCAACTTCTTATGGATATATGGGCCCAATTAAAGCGGCCCTAGATGCCACTGTTCCCTTCCTCGCCAAATCATTTTCAGAATTTTCAAATGTGCGGGTAAATGCTGTGTGCTCTGGGCCTTTAAAGACCTCCGCTTCAGCGGGAATTCCGGGATATATCAATAATTATATTTATAGTGAAAAACTAACTCTAAGAAAGAAAAATCTCTTAACCACTGAAGTGGCCAACACCGTGGCCTTTTTAATGAGTGATAGATCTTCTGGCATAAATGCCGAGAGAATTGTAGTTGATGCAGGGATGAGTTGTAATTACTTTGATGGAGAAGTGGTTAAAACAGTTGCGGATCATATTTAATCAACACTTCTAGTCTTTTTAATATGGCCATAGTTTAAAATTGCCACAAAAAAACTTCCGCCAATAAGATTTCCAAAAATTGCTGCCCCTAGAAACTTAAAAATATGTTCTATATTTATATCGGAGAGTAAGGCAGCGGTAAAAACTTCAGCAGAGCCCGCAATAGAATGATGAAGACCGCCTATGCCAATAATGAAGGTGACGATATAAATAGTCATAATTTGACCACTAGAGCTTGGTAGCGCCTGAATCAACCACCCACCCTGGGCCATCAGCCAACCGGCCAAAACGGCACTAATAAATATAGATTCCCATGGATAATTAATTAAGTGGGAGGCCACTTGAATATAACCAAGCTTGGCATTAATGACCGGATCGGCCAGGGTAATTAAACAAGCACTTAAAAAGGTTCCTAGCAAGTTGCCAATGATAATTATAATCCAAATTCGAAATAATTTTTTAATAGGCTCTTTTTTATCGAGAATCGGATAGACAGCTGTAGCTGTATGTTCAGTAAAAAGGTTGGTGCCACTCATAATACAGATGATAAATCCTAAAGGATAAACAAAGGCGGTAACAAAACGGTTTAGGATTGTATCAGGGGGGACTAATTGCGATGCTAGCGCGACTGACATGGCAGCAAATCCAAGAATTAATCCTGCCGCCAAGGCAGATAAAAAAAGTGATAAAAAGGGACGTCTAATTTCTTCTAGGCCCTCTTCGATAACTCTTGCTAGAGTGTCATCAGGGTGGCGGATGGTCTCATCAATTCTTTTAATAATAACGGGAGTGTAAGTGATATCTTCAATCTCTCGCTCTTTGGACCTTTCTGTTTCAACGGCCTCTTCTTCAATCGTGATTTCTTGGCCATCAGGGCCGATCAGCTTTTCTTTATCATCTTTCATTATAAAATTGTAAGTTATAAGAGAATTTAAATCTAGCTAAAACTGTTACTGGTTCTTTTAATGGCATCATTTAAATTGATTCGCGGGTGGTATCCTAAATCTCTTTTAGAATTTGTATGATCAAAATAATGGGACTTACTTAGTTGTAAGGCCACAAAACGAGTTATAGGTGGCTCTTTTTTGTAGATGGAGCATAGTTGATAAAATCTTTCAAACAAATGACCTAAAGAATAGGCAAATCTAAATGAAATCTTTTTCTTCACAGGTTCTCTTCCCACGCCACTTAAAATTTTATTAATAAAATCCCAAAGAGGAATGGGTTTTTCTTGTCCCAGGAAATATGCCTTACCACCGATAGGGGAGTATAAATTTAGTCTTTCCATTGCTAGGATATGAGCATCGGCGGCATTTTCCACATAGATGACATCCACTAAGTTTTGTCCATCACCCACTTGAAATAGCTTGTTTCTTTTAGCTTTTTCAAGCATTCGAGGAATTAAATGAGGATCTCCTTCTCCAAATATTAGATGTGGCCTTAGGGCGACTGTGGCCACTCCTGCTTTTCCATGGGCCTTAAGTATTAGTTGTTCGGCCAGCGCTTTTGTCTTTCCATAGTGGGCAATAAACTTTTTAGGATAGGGGGTGGATTCATTGACACCTTTAAGATCGCTGCTGCCAAAAACCACACTAGGAGATGAAGTGTAAATTAGTTTAGCTACCCCAGACTTTTGACAGGCCTTAAGGATGTTTTTCGCACCAATTACATTAGTAGAATAAAAATCTTCCCATCTTCCCCACGGCGAAACCTTGGAAGCTGTGTGAAAAACTATATCTTTTCCTTTTATTGCCTCTATAACATCATCATAGTTTTGAATATCACCTTGAATCCAGTGAATATCATTTTCCTTATAAAAGGGGGAATTGCTTCTAGAAAAACTATAGAGTTCATGCCCGTTTCCAAATAACTTTTTAAAAATATGGCGACCTAGAAAACCACCGCCTCCTGTAATTAAAATTTTCATAAGCTGGTTCTCATGGCCTCATCTCGGAGTTTTAATCGATCAATCTTTATATTGTGGCGAACATCCACGGGAAAATCTTTTTTATGATAAAAAGTGTCGATCTCAGAGGTATGGGGGAAAGTTTTTGCCAGATCTCTTAACTCTTGTTCAAAAATATCTTTATCTTTCCCTTTTAATATCTTTCCATCAGATCGTTCTATAACTATGGCCGGTTTAGGCCCAATCAAAGCAGACCTTCTAACTTTTTGGTGGGTATTAAAGATGGCCTCACATTGTGCAGGGTAGAGATTACCAACCCGGTGGGTTTTTCTGCCACAAAACCAAAGATATCCCAAATCATCAAAATATCCAAGGTCTCCGATTCGGTGCCAGATCTTATCCGCGAGGATTATTTTTGCCTTTTTAGTTTCTTCGGGCATATCCTGATAGCTATCAGTTACGATATCTCCAGAGACGATGATTTCGCCTACATTACCAGGTCTTACTTCTTTTATTTCACTAAGAATTTCGTTGGAGATTTCAACGATTTTGACTTCAATTGAAGGAATAATTTTTCCTACACAAGTTCCTAACCCTTTTTCTGTTAATTTCCCGGTTCTTGCTAGGATTTCTTTACCAGAGATATTTGAAACTGGAAGCGATTCGGTCGCCCCATAAGGAGTGTAAGTAGTGCCTCCAGTTAATACTTTGGAGAACTTTCTGTGAAGATCAACTGAAACGGGAGCTCCAAACATAACCAGTCTTTGTACTGAGGGGAGAGTGATCTTTTTTTGTACACAATAATCTGCAACTCGCTCCCAAATGGCCGGAGAACCGGCGGCAAAGGTCACTTTTTTATCTCTAATTTGTTTTACCAAAAACTTTGGATTTGCTTCGCTCGGTTTTGCCGCATTCATTAAGGGGATAACTGATTTCATACCGATTCCAATGGTAAACAAGGAAAAGAGGGGGAAACCTGGCATATCAATATCATCTTTAGTTAGTGTAAAAATTTCTCTCAGTAAGTTTAGCTGAGCATTGAAGATTTTATGTGTATAAGTAACTCCTTTTGGAATTCCGGTTCCGCCAGAGGTAAATAAAATGGCCGCCATATCTTGTGGCGTTGTAATCTCTCCTATAAAATTTGTGCTCTGTTTTCTTTTTAAGTTTTTAAGTGTTTTTATCGGCCCAAACTTTATAGCACCGGTGGTGACACAAATCTTGATGGAATCAAAAAAACTAGCATAGAGAAGCTTTGCTAAATGAACTTTAGGTATGCCAATCAAGGCCTTAGGTTTTATTTGTTTGATGGAATTTAATAGGTTGTCTTTACCCATGCCCGGATCGATGAAAACTGGAACTGCGCCAAGTTTGAAAAGGGCAAAGGTTAGCGCTGAAAAATCCAGGGAAGGTCTAACAAATAAAAGGGACTTATCGCCTTTTTTAAGTCCTAGCTCTCTAAGTCCATTGGCGTATTTATTGGAAAGATCTTCAAGCTCTTTAAACGTTAGTGATTTATAGCGAATTCTTCCCCAACGAGATGGGGCCTCCACCGCAGTTCGATGGGGAAATAATTTAGCATTTTTAGTTAGGCAATCTGCTATATTCATTTTATGAATTCCTTAACTCTTGAAATTGCTTCATCTTTGGCATCTTCGATTACATAGTGGCCAGCGTGAGGGAAGGTTTTGTATTCCGCATCTGGATAAATTTCTCTGAAGCGATTAAAGAAATTCATATTAAAGCAGAAATCCTTTTCACCCCAAAGGAGCAATTTTGGGCATGTAAGCTTAGCTAAATTATCTTCAATTCCTTTGAGCGTTTCATAGGTCTTGTGTTTGGGATTTAGGGGGATATCTTTAACAAATGAGTTAATTGCAACTCTATTTTTAAAATTATTATAGGGGAGGAGATATCCCTTTTTAATTTCTGGATCTAACTTCTTTTTTACTGCCATAAAAGTCGCAGGATAGGCAAAACCATTAAAGGCCCTAATGATAATATCACCGATTATAGGAGCTTTACACAAAGCTATACTGCTTGGAATCTCCTTGGAGTTAAAAGCGGCAGTGTTTAAAAGGACAATATTTTTTATTTTTTCAGGGTATTTAACCGCCATTCCCATGCCTATAGCGCCTCCCCAGTCATGAACTACAAGGGTAATATTTTTTAACTCGAGTTTATTAACCAATTGGCAAAGGTTTTCGATATGATTTTTTAAGCAATAGTCATAATCTTGAGGTTTGTCGGAAAATCCGCACCCAAGATTATCGAGCGCAATGGTGCGGTTGGTTTTTGAGAATTCTTTGATGAAATTTCTATAATAAAAAGACCATGTGGGATTGCCATGAATCAAAAGCATAGGATCTCCTGAACCCTCATCAACATAATGTAGCTTGTGATTTTCAGTATTTTTAAAATAATGAGATTTAAAAGGATACTCTTTTAACATGTTACCCCCAACATAATGGAACTAAGTCCACTTCCAATGCCTAAAAGAGCAAGGCTTTGCCCCGCAGCTAATTCTTTGGAATCCATTAGTTTTGCAAGCGTTAAAGGCAGTGCAGCAGACCCGGTATTTCCAAATTTTTCATAGGTTGTGTAAGTGTTTTTATCTTCTAGGTTTAAATTTTTAAGCAGTTCATTTTCATGGGCCTTACTTACCTGATGCCCAATAATCCAATCTGGAGTATGGTTACTCCAATTGAGTGTCTCTTTGGTTTTTTCCCAGGTACGTTTGGATAGATCTATTCCAGCTTTCATAAGTTTTTCACTATCTGTTTCCATCATGAGTGAGTTTACATCGCCAGAACCCTGACAGAGGTTATTCGCAGTTGAATCACTAAGGCTGGCGCCACCTAAAAGCTTTAGTCCCCAGGGATAAAAATCCTTGTGAGTTAAGACCAATCCAACAGCTGCAGAACCGATAGTAAAATTGGCGAATAGTTTTTTTATTTCTTTTCTCTTTATATCAGGACTGTTTTTTATGTAATTTAACGTTTCAAATAAAAGTGGCCCTGAGTTTTCCCCTGATACAACTAGGGCACAACGAATGGCCCCAGTTTCAATCATGTTGGCGGCGACAATAATTGAGTTTAAAACCCCTAAGCAGGCATTGGAGAGATCAAAAAAATTACAGCTGGCAGGAAGTCCGAGTTCATGGTGAACTACAGAGGCCGTGGCCGGCTCTAAAAAATCTCGACAAACGGAGGCAAAAATTAATAGATCAACATCTTTAGGACTTATGTCTGCTTTTTCTAAAGCAGATTTACCCGCTATTGCGGCCATTTTTCCTGGGCTTGTGCCTTTTTCCCAATAACGCCTCTCCTTAATTCCCGTCATCATTTCAAGTCGCCCAGGAGACATATTAAGCTTGTTATAGACTTCGCTTATTTCATTTTCTATTTCCGTGGAGCTAAGAACTTTTTCCGGCACATGATAAGTTAGAGAATGCATTCGAGTCTGACTAAATTTCACTATTTATTCCCCATAAGGACATGTAAATTGGCCATAGAAATTCCACTGAGCATAGAGCCCACAATTCCTAAGAATCCTTGATCTGTTCCGCAGATATAGAGGTCTTTAAAAGCGGTAGTCCCATCCTTTTTCTTTTCAGGAGACCCATAAACTGCCCCACCAAGATGGCCAGTAAATCTTTTAACTGTTTTGGGAGTAAAAACATCTTTATAAATTACTTCGTGGTTGAAACCTGGGTATAGCTTTTTTATAAGCTTTAGAGAGTTTTGATAAACCTTCTCTTTTTCAATTAAATATGATTTTCGGTCAAGATCGTCCCATTTTTTAAAATTGGCGATGTTTGTTATTCGCACAACACCCTCATTTAAGTCATCTTTTTCAAAATTGTTAGGAAAACACACCACCGCACTATCAAAGTCCACTAACGTTTTAGGTTTTTGATATTTATAAATTTTATCATTGTTGTAAAATATTAAAGTCGAATCCGCACCAAAGGTTTTGGGCCTGTCCTTAAGTATTAAAATCGATTCAGTAAAAGAGAGCCCGCCAGTCAAGTAAGTAGGAGTCTCCTCTTTTACCATATTCATAGTTTCAGGAAGTCCTGCAGAGGAGAGGATCTTATCAGTTTTTAATATTTCACCATTTAAGAGCTCAACACCCACTGCTTTATTATCTTGAGTTATTATTCTTTTTACCCCTGATCTATAACGGATTTCAATTCCAAGTTTTTTTATCTTCTCTTCTAGCGAGCTGAGAATAGTTCGAACTCCGCCAAAGGGTCTGGAGAGCCCTTCTAGATATAAGGATTCAAACATGATTACGAATTGGGAAAAATCCATATCATTTTCCCAGGCACTTCCATAAATTAAAGGGGGAGTAAAAATCATCTCTTTTAGGATGGAATCTTTTATATACTCACCAACCACTTCTTTGGCACTTAAGTAACTATCAGAGAGAGAAAGTGCATTATGGGATTTAATCTTTTCTATAAGTTTAAGAAATCCATCTGTTTCATGGGGGAAGTTTTGATGAACCTCAGAGATTAAATCGTCTATATTATTGGTAAAGGTGAGTTCATGTTCAGGAAAAACAATTTTTGATTTAACTTGCGGGGAAAGTTTGAAAGTATCGTAGGGAATACGAAGTTGCCTAAAGATTTTGGGTAAAGGTCCGCTACGTGTTCCTTTTGGCGCAAAGTTAGTTAAGGCATGTAGACCCACATCTAAAAGATGTGATTTTCTCTTGTAATAGGAGTTTAGACCACCGGGGATAGTATGTTTTTCAAGAATACATACTTTTTTTCCATACATTCCCAAGCGAATTCCTGCCGCCAGGCCTGACATTCCCGCCCCAATGATGAGGCAATCATATTTTTCGGCCATTTAGTGAATAAATTTTGGCGTCAAGTATTCAACACAAGAATCAAGAGTGGCAAGTTTTGGGAAATCTTCTTGAGGGACTTCAATCTTATGTCTCTTCTTTAGTTCCATAACGATGTCTAAAAAGTCCATGGAATCTAGATCTAGTTGATCTCGCAGGGATACATCACCTTTTAAATTTGATGTGTCTTCATCTAAGGCAATATCAGCAATGATATCGACTACATTGGTTCTTACTTCTTGAGGGTTCATATATCGCTCCTTTTTAATATTAATACTGAGTTAATACCTAACATTCCGAAGGAATTATTTAGGATGTATTTACAGGGCTTTTTAAGCTTTTCCTGCACAATATTTTTTAAATGACATTTAGGATCTAGATTTTCAATTCTTTTGGCCGGATGAATATATCCATCAAAGAAACTTGGGATGTTGCCCGCAAGTTCTAAAGCTCCTGCTGCTCCCATAGCATGACCGATAAAACCTTTAGTGAAATTGATGTGAGTATTTGGAGACTCATCAAAGATATCACGAACTGATTCAATTTCTTGGATATCTCCTTGAATGGTTCCTGTTGCATGTAAATTTACAATATCCATATCTTCAGGTCTTAATCCGCCTTTTTTAAGCGCCTTTAAGATACATTCTTTTTGTCTTTCCTTATTAGGTAGAACAAAATCAGTGGAGTCAGAGTTAACGTGATGGCCGACAATTTCTGCATATATTTTTGCTCCGCGGGCCTTGGCATCTTCCAATCTTTCAAGAGTGTAGATACAGCCACCTTCAGAAACTACGATGCCATTTCTATTTATATCGAGAGGTTTAGTCGCCTCATGAGGATTAGGATGGTTTCCTAGGGCATTTTGAGCAGCAAAGGCCGCAAATATACCAAAAGTATTAGCACTCTCTGAGATTCCGCCAGACAATGCAATATCAACTTCTCCTAACTGAAGCATTTGCATTCCTTGAATTAATCCCAAGTTTCCAGCGGCACAAGCAGCTCCAATAGTGTAAGTAGGCCCGGTAATTCCAAGGTTGATACTGACTTCACCAGCGGGAGCATTTGAAACTGTTCTAGGGTTGTGGTGATGTGACCAAAGCCCGATATCTAAATCATTTTGATAAAGCGAAGAGACTTCAGTTTCAGTTTCCACATTTCCATGTTCTGTAATGCCTAAATATATACCAATACGAGATTTATCAATTCCGCTTAACTCAATATTAGAATCTAGAAGTGCTTCATTAGCACAATAAATAGATATGGCACCGGCCCTGGTTCCTCTTTTTCTCATTTTTCTGGATTGATGTCTGCGTTCATCAAAATCGCAAAGCCCTGCAGCTACTTTTCCAACATGAGGGAGTTCAGTATGTGATATTCCACATTTTCCTTCTAGTAGGTTCTTACGATAGGTTTTTAAATCACTTCCAAGTGGAGAGGTGAGACCTATTCCGGTAATTACGATTCGACTTTTCATCTTAAATCCTCTTTGGACTTTGACCAAGGCCTGTTATTGATAAAAGTCTTAACTGAGTTCGTTAAAACATCTACTGGTTCAACACTTTTAGCAATTAAATCAAGGGCCTTTGGAAGTCTTTTTATTATTTGTGGGTATTGATCTGGTATTTCCCTTTCCGCAAGTCCAAATACAAAGTTCATAACTGATTCAGCAATTTCAGAAGTAGAGATAATTGATTCTAATCTTTTATAACTTGGAGTTTCTGGATCTTCTTTAGTCTTTAAAATCTTTTCCGCTGCTTTTTTTAAACCTAGGATTTTCTCTTGATCCCGTTTTCTAAAAATTGAAGCGACAATTGAGAGACTGTCGTTTTTGGCACTATGTTCTTTTTTTCTGTTTTCTCTATTCTCTCTAGTTTCAATAGCTCCATAATGTGCGAGCGTTTTTAAAGCAGTACTAGTGGCGCTTTGGCTTAAATTTAGTGTTTTTTCAATTTCGTCAGAAGTTAAAGGAGTATCAGATAGGACTAATAGTCCAAATACGGCGCCTTCAATTCTTTTAAATCCAATTGAATTTAAAAAATCCTCAAAAACTCCTAACTCTTGTAAATCTTTTTCGCTTGGTATCATTTTTTTTATTTTATAAATTTTATATATTTGAAAAATGAAATATTAACTGCAAAATAGAACTTGAATGATGTCCTGTCTATAGAAAAAAATTATGCTATGCCTTAGAGAAGCTCCATTCCTTTACAAAAAATAGATATTTCATATTTGAGATATGGGCCTGAAGTGATGGGTGTAAACGATCTTTAAAAGCAAAAAAACTTTGACGCAGGGTATTTATAACGCCTTAAGTTAGGTGGCTGATAACAAAGTTCAGCTAATTGTGATTGATGAGTGCTGCGCTTTTGGCGGGCGTTTCTAAAACTGGCCAAGATAGGCCTTGCCAATGTTTGAAAACGATCGACGCTAGAAAATAGACTTATTTTAAAAAACTTTTAAAATAGAAATAATGAATAAATTTATTTTAAGTTTTCTAATTTTGGTCATGTCATATAATACCCACGCAGCTTTTAGAGAAGTATGGGGTCGTTACTTTTTGGTAAACAATATCAAGGGTGATTTTAATTTAATAACTAATTTTGATATGGCCCTTGATACTCAAAAGACCAATTTAAGTTATTGGAGTCTTAGAAGTACTATCTTTTACCTAATAGGTAAGGGGTGGTTTGCAGATGTTGGCGCTT
>QNFX01000053.1 GCA_003650125.1 Campylobacterota bacterium | reverse complement strand
TTCTACAGAGCCACTCACACTAAAGCGATAGCCTAGATAGGGCTCAACAAGCAGTCCTGCATTAGCGGTCCCTATTAAAACAAATATAGATGACCAAGCTATTAATCCTTTTTTCCACCAAGTCTTCATTACAACTCTCCCTAATTGAATTCCTTTTTATTTTAACTGATAAACACAAATAAAAACAAATTTGAATAGAATAAGATTCAATTTTAGCAAGACCTTTTTAGTCAAGAAAGTGACGTGAATTTTATTTTAAAACGAAGATATTTATTGTCTAATATATAAGATAGATTTTTCAGGGGAATATTTATGGAAGATGGTATTGAAGAAGAACTAAAAATTGCACAGGAACAAGATGCTGAACCAACCAAAATCAGCGCTAAAATCTTTCGAGAAAAAATCAAAACGCTTAATCTTAAGACCGTTTTAACTGCTGATGAAAAAACCACTCTTAGTGAGGCGGTAATAATGATGCAGAAAAATGAAGGCGGATCTCTGGTTATTGTGAACAAAAAAAACAATGTACTTGGCATCCTGACCGAAAGGGATTTTCTAATGAAAGTCCTAGGTAAAGTTAAAAATTGGGAAAATGAGCCCGTAACCACTGCCATGACTCCTGATCCTTTTTGTCTTCACTGCAATGATATTATCGCCCACGTAATGCATAATATGCACATCGGTGGCTATAGACATATTCCCGTCGTAGATAACGATGATAAGGCCATCCTGATTGTTTCAATTAAAGATGTAGTGAGTTTTATTTTCGAGCAGTTTCCGACAGAAATAGATAATATTTTGGATGAGCCTTTTAAAGGAAAGCATATAAGAGAAGGGGCCTAGGCCCTTTCCTGGTAATCTTTTCGCAGAACTCGCCTCATTACTTTATTAGAGGCAGTTCTAGGCAGAATTTCGCTAAAAACCAAATTTGATATTTTAAAAAGTGGATTTAAATTTTCCTTAATGGCCTTTTGCATTCGAGATAAATAATCATCGCTCTCAATATTTACCACGGCATAAACAATGAGTTGGGAAGGGCCTCCATCTTTTGGACTTACAGCAATAGCAGCGGTTTCAACTACCCCTTCAACTTTATTAATAACTCTTTCAATATCAGTTGAGCTGGTCTTAATGCCCCCAAGATTCATCGTATCGTCAGCACGACCTTGTCCTTGATAGTGCCAGGGAGAAATTTCTCTAATTTGATCTCCATGCCTGCGTAGAACTTCACCATTTGGGCCTTTGGGAGTGTCTTTATAATACACTTCAAAATGATCGCGGTTTAAAAGTGTATTTGATAATCCAAGGGAAGGTGGAATGATATAAAGTTCACCTTCAGGGGCCTCTTCATTACTTTCATCTAAAATTTTAAAATCAAGTCCTAATGCTGGAGTTGAAAAAGTTCCTGGTGATTGTGGTTGAACAAGAGTTCCCGTAATGTAGGCCCCACCGATTTCTGTTCCGCCACAATATTCAATAACCGGGCGGTAGCCCGCGAGTGACATAAGGAAGAGGTAATCTTCTGCATTTGAACACTCTCCAGTAGAGCTAAAACATTTGATAGCAGAGAAATCTACATTCGCCATACAATCTGTATTTTTCCAAACTTTTACAATGGAGGGTACCAGTCCCAAAACGCTCACTTTTGCATTTTGCACGAATTCACCGAACTCTCTTGTAGTTGGCATTCCAAGATAAAGCGCAATAGTTGCCCCGTTTAAAAAAGCTGCATATATGAGCCATGGCCCCATCATCCAACCTAAGTTGGTAGGCCAGGCGACAATATCTTGGGGTTTGATATCTTGATGATAAAATCCATCAGCACCACATTTAATCGGTGTTAGATGGGTCCAGGGAATGGCCTTAGGATCGCCGGTGGTGCCAGAAGAAAACAATATATTTGTAGCATCATCAGGATTACAAGTTATAGACTCAAAATCATTACTTTGCTCATCTATAAAATCGTCAAAAGCGATATCCCCCACTTGCATATGCTGATCATAATTTACTAGGCAGACGGTCTTTACTTCTCCCGCTTTTTTTACTTTTTCATAGAGGGGAATTAACTTACTACCTCTTTCTAAAAAGTCTTGGGTAAAAACTAATTTGGCATTAGATATTTTAAGTCTCGTAGCGATCTCATCTGCTGCGAAGCTATCAGCGATTGAAACCGCTACCATTCCAGCTTTTACAATTCCCAGATAGATAAATACAGACTCCACATTCATGCCCATATCAATAGCAATGGCATCGCCTTTTTTAAGACCTAAAGTTGTTAGACCATTTGCAACTTGATTTGCTTTTTTCTCAAGCTCGCCATAAGAAATAGTTGCGAGATGGCCGCCTTTTTTTTGAAAAGTTATGGCAGTTTTATTTGGGTCGTGATTAAAACATGAATCTGCAATATTTAATTTGGCCTGTGGCAGCCAGTGAGGATTTTCCACCCCATCTTCAAGATTTAGGATCTTTTCATAGGGAACTTTGAATTTGATATTTAATTTTTGGATAGTCTTTTCCCAAAAATCCTCTTTTCTATTAACCGAAAATTGATGAAAGTCCTGATAATAGGGAATATCAAACTCTTTTGCTACCTGATCGATATTAGTTTCTCTAATTTCCTCATCAGATGGGATCCAAGCTGGAATGGGGCCCATCGTAACTTCATCCCAGTCTGAAAAAATCAAGTCATAAATTTTTTTATGATCTTCAAAAGGATGGGTTCTGTTTAAAATTTCCTGAGATATTTTTTTCCAGGCCCAGTGAGGGGCCATTTCACTTTTTATTTTTTCAATCAATTTTGGATCTAAATCAGACTTAAGCTCAAACATTATCAAGCTCCTCTGCTTTCCCACGTAAATCTTCCTCAAGCTTGGAAATTATCTTTTCATCAATTTTTGGAACTAGTGCTTTTGGTGCCTCGGTAATTTTCATGCCATTTGCAAACAACTCATCAAATACTTCTAGCTCTCCAGAGTAAATCTTTTTTCTGTGAGTATCAGTTAGTGCTATATCAAAGTAAGAGAGAATCTTTTTTGAAAGCCCTGGAACGTAGGGTGATAACAAAACACCCAAGGTCATAATTTGAATACTTGTTAGGGCAATAGTTTTTTCTGCTTCATTTGGGTCTGCTTTAAATTGTGCCCACGGAGCAAGATCTGAAAAGAAGGTATTGGCCATTTGTCCCATGGACATAATCTGTTCAATCCCTTTTTTAAACTCTTTTCCATCAACAATACTTTTATGTTCTAAAATCGCCGTTTTAAACTTCTTGCCGATTTCAGTTTCTGAAAACCCTGTTAAATATTTGGCATCTAGGCCTGTTTCCCAATTTTTATAAGCAAATTTAAGACAACGATTGATTAAATTTCCAATATTATTTGCTAACTCTCCATTAATCTTGGCGGCAAAGTCTCTCCATGTGAAGGAGGAATCAGATTGTTCTGGAAGAATTGATATTAGATAGTATCTAATAGCGTCTGCTCCAAATTGTTCAAAAGCACTATCTATATCAATGTACCAACCAGTTGACTTAGAAAATTGCTTTCCCTCAAGATTTAAGTATTGATTAGCAGGAATATCTGTCGGAGGATTTATTCTACCTGATTCCATCCCCATCACGGGAAAAATCACAGCGTGAAAAATGATATTATCTTTTGCTAGAAAATGAATTATTTCTGTATCATCATTTTTCCACCAATCTTTCAGATAGTCCTCATCACTTCCAATTTTTTCAAGGTATTGTTTTGTGTTTGATACGTAGCCAATGGGAGCATCAAACCAAACATAAAGTTTTTTTCCCGCTGCTTCTGGGAGAGGTACATCGATCCCCCAATCAAGATCTCGAGTTATCGCTCGATCGTGCAGACTTTCCCTCGTTAGTGAATCAACGAAAGGATAAACTGTTTTTCGCCAGGTATTTTTCTTGGATTCAAACCAGGCCCGATATTTTTCATGACATTTTGAAAGTTTTAAATACCACTGGGTAACGGTAATTTCTTCAATATCATTACTGCCACATATCTTACAAACCGGTTCGATTAACTTAACTGGATCAATCCAAATCCCACAGTTTGGACATTCATCCCCTCTTGCTTGGGTATAACCACATTTATAACAAGTTCCTTCAACAAAACGATCTGGAAGGTGATTATCACAGGCCTTACAATGAAGTTGTTGATTATCGTTAGGTTCAATTAATTCTTTCTTATATAGCTCATCAAACCACTTGATAACTTCTTCCGCGTGGTAAGACTCACTGGTCTGGCCAAAAAAATCAAAATTAACATTAAATTTATCAAAAACTTTCTTATGTTCACTATGCCAATAATCTACATAGGACTTATAGTTTTTTCCTTCTTTCTTAGCGTTAAGCATTATCGCTACGCCGTGCTCATCTGAGCCGGATATATGAATGACCTTTTCACCTAATAACTTTAAGTGTCTGGTATAGATATCAGCGGGAAGATAGGCCCCAGCAAGGTGTCCAAGATGAATTGGGCCATTAGCATATGGCAGTGCAGAAGTAACCAAATATTTTTTCATGACTATTTACCCAAAGTTTTTAATTACGGCCTTTTTAATACCATGATAACGGCACTCAGTCTAATGAAGTGCGGTTGGCGTTGTGGGAAGGATATCATAGATTATCATCCAAATGATTTTACTCAACGGACTAAATGAACCGCAAAAAGAGGCCGCAAAAACCATCGATGGGCCTTTACTTATTTTAGCTGGTGCCGGCTCTGGAAAAACCAGAACCATTACCTATCGAATGGCACATATGGTGTCTAATCTGGGCATACCTCCAGAGAGAATTCTGGCATTAAGTTTTACCAATAAAGCTACGAAAGAAATGAAAGAGCGGATGCTTGAATTAATTGGGTCTACGTCTATCACCCTTTCAACTTTTCATTCACTAGGTGTTTCGATTTTAAAAAAAGAGGCCGAAAAGTTAGGTCTCTCAAAAAACTTTACAATTTTCACTCCGGTAGATTCTATTGGAGTGATTAGGTCCATCTTAAAAAACTTCAAGGCCGAGAAAAAATTTGATCAAAAACTAATTCTCTCGCGAATCAGTTTTTTGAAAAATAAAGGTATTGGAGCGGAAGAATTCGCCTCAAGTGAATTTTTTGATGATGATAATGCCTATGATGATGCGATCGAATTTGTCTATCGTGAGTATCAAAACAAACTTGCTTTCTTCTCCTGTATAGACTTTGACGATATTCTTTTTCTAACTCTTAAGTTATTTAGAGATAATCCAGATATCGCAGAAAAGTACTCCCGCATTTACCAATACATCATGATAGATGAGTACCAAGATACCAATAGTCTACAATTTAAAATCGTAAGCTACCTTACCAGCACCCATTCTAATCTCTGTGTAGTAGGTGACGATGACCAATCGATCTATGGTTTCAGGGGAGCGGAAATTTCAAATATCTTAAATTTTCATAAGACCTACCCCGAGGCAAAGATTATAAAGTTAGAAGAAAACTACCGATCCACCACACCAATTTTAAATCTCGCCAATAAAGTCATCGTACAAAATAAAAAAAGAAGAATGAAATCACTGTGGACCAAGAATGATTCGGGAGAAAAGCCGACCCTTTGGGCCATGGGAAATCCAGACCATGAGGCAGAAATCATTGCCGAAGAAATAAGAAATTATAAAAAAAATGGTGGCAAGTTTTGTGATATAGCGATTCTTTTTCGCAGTAATAACATCGCCCCGCCAATTGAGGATGGGCTGCGAGGCCTAGATATTCCCTATCAATATATCGGCGGCCAAAAATTCTATGAAAAAAAAGAAGTTAAAGACCTCATGGCCTATCTTCAAGTAATTCAAAATCCTTATGATGAAGTATCACTTCGAAGAATTCTAAATGTTCCCACCAGGGGCATAGGAATGGTTACACTGAAAAAATTCCTGGATAAGGCGAGTGAAGAGAAGGCCAGTCTATATCGGATAATGGAGGCCAATCCAGCGCTTGAGCCCAAAAAAGAAAAAGCTATTAGTGCTTTTATTGAACTTATAAAAAATGCCAAACGAGACTTTAAGACCTTATCACTTCCTATTGCTATTGAGAATTTCATTAAGAGTTTAAACTATGAAGGTTATATAAAAGACCAATATAAGGAAAATCCAAATCAGGCCGCGAGAAGGATTGGAGACGTACAAGGGTTTGTTGACAGTGCCAGGCGTTTCACCAAATCCAAGGCAAAAGAGATATCTTTAAAAAGCTACTTAGAATTCGTTTGTTTGCAAGATTCTCAAGATAACAATAAAGACAAAAAGGATAATGACGAACTAACCATAATGACTCTTCACTCATCTAAAGGACTTGAATTTAAACAAGTCTATCTAGTAGGTGCCGAAGAAGAAATATTGCCACACAAAAGAGTAATTAAAGAAGATGGTGAAATTGAAGAAGAACGCCGCCTTTTTTATGTTGGCATTACCAGAGCAAAGGAAAATCTTTTTTTAACTTATTGTAAAGAAAGAACCATCTACGGAAAAAAGTGTAACCGAAATAAAACCCGCTTTTTAGTAGAAATAGAAGAAGATAAACTATATCAAGATATCGATAGAACCAATTTTGGTCACCTGCAAAAAGAAGACATTGAAAAGTATAAGAAAAATTTTTTCTCTGATCTCATTAAAGATATGAAATCCTAACCCGGTTTTTTTTATCTTTTAAATATGGAGTATGATTTTTAAAAAGTGGCCATCCTTGGCCATTTTTCATTCCTCATGAATGAACATATAAAGAAGAAAAAGCTTAAAGGAGTTTAACTTAAAAAGGATTCGTTTCTCGCTTTTTTCTCTTATCTATTTAATTGTGATGGTGGTGACCTAAGCTGTCAATAAAGTGGAATCATCCGATTAACAACACTCGGGAATTAAGGATAAAATATGCTGACTTTAGAAAATGAAAAAATTTTAGATTATTGTATTAACAAAAGTAACACTCCAACGAAGCTTGCAGAAGAGTTAGAAAGTTATACCAAAGAGAAAGTTTCCATGTCTCAAATGCTTGTAGGAAAAATGGAAGCATCTTTTCTCGGCCTTCTCCTGCGAGCAATAAATGCCAAAAGAGTCCTTGAAATCGGCACTTTCACTGGTTACTCAGCACTGGCCATGGCCGAAAATCTTCCCGATGATGGAGAATTAATTACTTTAGATATAAATCTTGAGACCACTGAGATTGCTAAAAGTTTTTGGCAAAAATCCCCTCATGGAAAAAAGATTACTCCCATGCTCGGATCTGCCACGGAAATAATTCCAAGTCTCCCAGGAACTTTTGACTTCGTTTTTATCGATGCTGATAAAGAAAATTATCTTAATTATTTAAACATTTCCTTAAATAAGCTTACATCAAGCGGAATAATCGTTATCGACAATGTTTTATGGAGTGGGAAAGTCCTTGATAAAGACAGTCAGGATTCTTCCACCGAGGCGATAAAACAGATCAATAATTTTATCGCTGAAAATAATTCTCTCTATGGTACTCTACTACCAATCAGGGATGGTATATTTTTGGTAAAAAAGGTTCAAAATTATTAGACCTATAAAAACTTATCTTTCAAAAAGTCATTATAAAAACTCATTTGAAGTATCATTTTTTTTCATCATTATCTTATTTTTAATATCCTATACCTACTGGCAAGATCTAGGCGGTATGGCGGTTTTTTTACCTGCCTCCAAATTCTTAGTATTTACAAAAGGTGAATATTACCGGGCACTAACTACCAACTTAATTCATTCAGACTTAAAACATCTTATTTCTAATTCCTATATGCTCTTTTTCCTCGGAATCTTAATTTACAACTCTTTTGGATTTCTTTTATTTCCTTTTTTATCACTCGCATTTTCTATTTTAGTTACACTAATTAGTCTTACTTCTTACCCTGAACACAATATTTTGCTCGGGGCCTCGGGGTTGGTCTATCTACTAGGTGGATGCTGGGCCTCAATTTATGTTCTCTTAGATACCCGAATTTCTATCTTTTTAAGAATCTTTAAGGCCATAGCTGTTTCTCTCATTATCTTTTGGCCGCAAACACTCGTCAGGGAAGTAAGTTATAGAACTCATGCTATTGGTTTTATCGTGGGAATTATCACTGGAATAATTTATTTTTTAATTAAAAGAAAGTATCTAAAGAGTTTTGAAGAGTTTGCTCCTCCTGAGGAGCTCATTTTAGACGATCAAAGTGATCCTGAGTTCTTTGAGTGATTCCCTGAAATGCCGCCATTAAATCAAGCTGAGTATTTAAATCTCGTGATCCTTTAAGGCCTTTTTTAATCATTGTTAAAGCGGTAAAGCTATTTTTTGCTATCGTTTCTGCCAGCTCTTTTGTGTAAGACTTAAGTTCATCTGTCAGAAAATTAACTAGTCCCATTTTCTGGGCCTCTTCCGCTGAATAAACTTTGGCCGTTAAAGACATCTCCATCGCCTTGGCATATCCCACTACGCGGGGGAGAAAAAAGGTTCCACCATCACCGGGAACCAGACCAACTTTAGCAAAGGTTTCACCAAAGGAGGCCTTAGTTGAGGCCACACGAAGATCGCACATACAGGCAAGGTCAAGTCCGGCCCCGATCGCCGGGCCATTTACCATGGCAATAATAGGGGTTTGCAGCGCTTCTATAGCTCGGGGGATTTGTTGAATACCCTTCATATAATTTTGCCGTAACGTTTCAGAATCTCCGGCAAACATTCCACTTTTATCTTTCATCGCCTTAATATCGCCACCGGCACAAAAAGCACTGCCAGCACCAGTTAAGATAATAACTTTAACTTTTGAGTCCCAATCAGCATCTTTTAAGATGGTGGTTAAGGAGTCAACCATAGGTAGGGATATGGCATTTCTTTTATCTGGTAAATCAAGAGTAAGCCAAAGAAGATTTCCTTCTTTTTTTACTTTCAAATGAGTGAGATTCATTTTTCTCCTCTTGATAAAACTTTATACACTTTAGAAGATAGCTCTCTACCAATTTGTTGTTCCATGAATTTAGAAGCGGCAACTAGCTTATCTAAATCAACTCCTGTGTTTAATCCCATCGCCTCAAACATATAGACTAAATCTTCGGTTGCCACATTTCCCGTGGCCCCTTTAGCATATGGGCAACCGCCAAGTCCTCCGGCCGAGGAATCAAAAATATTAATCCCCATCTCTAAAGATGTCAGAGCATTGGCCAAGGCCATTCCGCGAGTGTCGTGAAAGTGCATCGCCACTTTACCCAGATCAAATGAGTTCTTTACTGCTTTTAAAATACTTTTGGTTTGCGCAGGATTACCAATTCCAATAGTATCCCCCAGGGCGATTTCATAAACTCCCTGGTTAAATAAACGATCCATTATTTTAAGCAAGACTGCTACTGAAGTTTCCCCATCATAGGGGCACCCAAAGACCGTTGAAATATAACCTCTAACTTTAATAGAGCTCGCTTTAGCGACATCTATAACTTTTCCAATCTTTTCCAGCGATTCATCAATGGAAGAATTAATATTTTTTTGATTAAAAGATTCAGAAGTAGCGGTAAAAACTGAAATTTCCTTTACTCCTGCCTCACTCGCTTTTTCCAGTCCCTTTAAATTAGGTACCAGACAAGGCAAACTTAAATTTTTCAAGCTAGAATCAGTAAATAATTGCTGGCAAAGCTCTCTGGCATCTTTCATCTGAGGAATTTTATCAGTTCGAACAAAACTGGCCACTTCAATAGTAGTCAGCCCTGCCTCGGACAACATTTTTATAAATTTATATTTATCAGCAGTGGCAATAACTTTTTTTTCATTTTGTAGACCATCTCTAGGTCCTACTTCAATAATTTTGATGTCCATCAATTCTCCATCTCTACTAATTCAATTCCTCCCTCGATTTGTTCACCTTCCTCAAAAAAGACTTTAATAACCTTACCATCCTTTGAGGCCTTTATGGCATGCTCCATTTTCATCGCCTCCATAATCAGTAAGGTATCTCCTTTTTTAACAACATCTCCAGATTTCACTAAAACAGTTATGATTTTTCCTGGCATAGGAGAGAGCATATGACCTTCTCCCTCCCCTTTTTTCTTTTTTCTAGCACTGACACTTTTTACCAAGACATCTTTGCCGCCAACGATTAAGTAAGTGCTATTTTTATAAGACTTGATAGGAACGGGGAAAAGACTATCTCCCTCTTTTAAGATCAGAGCATTTTGTGACGACCCGGCGAGGGAAAAACTATATTTTTCCCCATCCAGCTCAATGCTTACTTGTTCATTATCTTTATGAGCTTTAAAGACCACTTTCTGGCCGTTAACGATTAATTCACTCATCTTATATATTCCTAAATTCAGTTAAATTATCCCAAGGGCCTGCTACATCTTCTGAGTTCGCTTGTACTGTTTTTTTACTAAGATACTGAGCGGCCAGAGATAGGGCTAACTCCTCATTTGACAACTCTCTAGGGCCTAAAAGATCCTTAAACTCTTCTACAAAGTTGGTAAAGATTTTACCTTCACCAAATTCCGGGGTAGTGAGAATCCTTTTTAAATACTCTCTATTAGTTTTAATTCCCAGGAATGAAACCTCATCCAGGGAATGAATAATCTTTTTGCGGGCCATGTCTCGATTCTCTCCCCAAGAGATGAGCTTAGCGAGCATGGGATCAAAATTAATAGTAACCTCATTACCTGCTACATAGCCTGTGTCAAGACGAACATTTTTAAGGGTAGGAATACCAACATGTAAAACTTTTCCGATAGAGGGCAAGAATTCATTATCTGGATCTTCCGCATAAAGTCTCACTTCAATGGAATGACCAGTTTGTTTGATATCACTCTGTTTTAGAGGAATCTTTTTTCCCGCGGCAACTAAAATTTGAATTCTCACTAAATCACAATTGGTAACCATCTCAGTAATGGGATGTTCAACTTGCAACCTGGTGTTCATCTCCAAAAAATAAAAAGACTCATCTTCTGGTGAATAAAGATACTCAACCGTACCGGCACCACGATATTTAATCTCTTTAATAAGAGAGGCCGCCGATTTGGTTATTTCATCTCTTATTTTATCACTTAGATGAGGGGCCGGGGTCTCCTCTATAATTTTTTGATGTCTTCTTTGAATCGAGCAATCTCGCTCATAAAAATGCAGATAGTTTCCATGGGTATCTCCCATGACCTGAACTTCGATATGGCGAGGTTTTAAAATATATTTTTCAATTAGTACTAAATCATTACCAAAAGCATTTAAAGCTTCTCTTTTAGCACTCTCCAGAGAAGATATAAATTCCTCCTCTTTTAACACCAACCTCATGCCTTTTCCACCACCACCAGCAGAGGCCTTAACGATGAGAGGAAATCCTATTTCCTTGGCCTTTGCTAAAAGATGTAAGGGTTCTTGATTATCTCCGTGGTAACCTGGAACAAAGGGAATATCCATTTTTTCCAAGGCCTGTTTACAGCCAATCTTATCCCCCATAAGCTCCATATGTTCTGGAGTAGGCCCGATAAAAATAAGTCCCTCTTTTTCAACTAGCCTAGCAAAAGTTGCATTTTCTGAAAGAAATCCATAACCAGGATGAATGGCATCAGCATTACTTTTTTTTGCTATTTCAATTAATTTTGCTTGATTTAAATAAGTATCAGACAGCGGCCCGGAACCAATATTAAAACTTTCATCTCCATGAAGAGCATGGGGATATTCTTTTTCTATGTCAGTGAAAATTGTGACCGTTTTTATCCCCATCTCACGACAAGTGGAAATTATTCTAAGGGCGATCTCTCCCCGATTTGCTATTAATATTTTTTTAATCATCATTTAACCCAATTTGGGGCCCGTTTTTCAAGAAGAGCATTCATTCCCTCCTGGGCCTCAGGAGAGACTCTAAGTCTTGCTATGGTTTCACAGGTATAATCTATATTTTTTGCATCAATTTTTAAGGTTAAGTTCTTAATTAATATTTTGGCCTCTCTAAGCGCTATGGGGCCTGCTTTTAAAAATTGTTTCACGACTAGAGAAGTCTCTTCTCCCAGTTTGTCAGGTTGATAAACGTCATGAACCAGGCCAAGAGTCTCCGCTTTTTGTGCAAAAAAGATAATACCAGATAAAAAATAAGCGCGGGCATTAGTCTCACCTATTTTTGCGATAACATAAGGAGAAATTACCGCTGGAATTAATCCAAGGTGAACTTCAGGCATACCTATTTTTGCTTTAGAACTGCACAAGACATAATCACAAACTGCAATAAGACCGAGACCACCACCTAATGCGTGCCCATTAACTTGAGCTATTACTGGTTTTTGACAATCATTTATCGTTTTAAACATCGAGGCCAATTTTAAAGAACTCTCAAAGTTTTGAGATTCAGAAAAATCTTTAGAATTTTTCCAATCCTTTAAATCAGCACCAGCGCAAAAAGAATCTCCAGCACCAGTTATAACAATAATTCTTACATCATCATTTTTATCCAAATGCTCAAAGGTTGTAGTTAACTCTTCTATTAATTCTACATTTAAAGCATTACGGGCCTTAGGCCTGTTTAAGGTTAATAAAACAACGCCTTTATTATCAATTTTTTTATCAAGGACCATTATTACATCCTAAAGACACCAAATTTGGTGTCGGGAATTTTCGCATTTAAAGATGCCGAGATGGCAAGACCTAAAATATTTCTAGTTTGAGCGGGGTCTATGACACCATCATCCCAAAGTCTTGCACTACTATAATAGACACTGCTTTCTTCCTCGTATTTATCTAAAATAGGTTTTTCAAATTCGGCCTTTTCATCTGCTGACATTTCAGGGTTTCCCCCCGCCTGCAAATTCATATTCTTGACCGTGGAAAGAACACCTGCTGCTTGAGGGCCACCCATGACAGAAATCTTAGCATTCGGCCACATGAAGAGGAATCTTGGATCATAGGCCCTGCCACACATGCCATAATTTCCTGCTCCAAAAGAACCACCAATTATTACCGTAAACTTGGGAACCGCAACGGTTGAAACAGCTGTCACCATTTTAGCGCCATGCTTAGCTATTCCTTCCTTCTCATATTTTTTACCCACCATAAAACCAGTTATATTTTGTAAAAAAATGAGGGGGATTTTTCTCTGACCACAGAGCTCAATAAAGTGTGCCCCCTTAGTGGCACTTTCTGAGAAGAGGATTCCATTATTAGCGACAATCCCTACTTGATGGCCATGAAGACGGGCAAAACCACAAACCAAAGTGTTGCCATATTTTTCTTTAAACTCATGAAACTTTGAACCATCAACGATTCTTGCAATCACTTCCCGCACGTCAAAAGGTTTTCGCGTATCCTCATTAACAATTCCAAAAAGTTCAGAGGCCGAATAAAGAGGTTCACTAACTGTTTGTCCTTTTTTATTGCCCTCAGGAATATAATTTATGTTTTCGATTATATTTCGAGTGATTACTAAGGCCTCATCTTCATTTTCTGCATAATGATCAGTTACTCCAGATTCCATGCAGTGAACATCAGCTCCACCAAGATCTTCAGCAGTAACCTCTTCTCCCGTTGCTGCCTTAACAAGTGGTGGCCCACCCAAAAAAATAGTTCCATTACCTTTAACAATTACCGATTCATCGGCCATGGCCGGAACATAAGCACCGCCTGCAGTACAAGACCCAAGAACGACCGCAATTTGGGGAATTCCCTGAGCAGACATCTGTGCCTGATTATAAAAAATTCGCCCAAAGTGTTCTTTGTCAGGAAAGACCTCACTTTGCAGAGGTAAAAATGCTCCCCCTGAATCAACTAAATAAATACAAGGTAGACGATTTTGTTGAGCAATTTCTTGTGCCCTAAGATGTTTTTTAACTGTGAGAGGAAAATAGGTTCCCCCCTTAACCGTGGCATCATTGGCCACAAACATACATTCCACCCCATGAACACGCCCAATTCCAGTAACTACTCCGGCCGAGGGAACATGAGTTTGATAAACACTTTCTGCTGCCAAACTTGAAAGTTCTAAAAAAGGTGATCCCTCATCAAGAATTTTTTCAATTCTCTCCCGGGCCAAGTGCTTTCCACGACTTCTATGGCGTTCGACGGATTTTTCACCCCCGCCTTTTTTAACTGTTTCAAGCCTGCTTTTAAGGCCCTCTAAAAGACCCTTATGGTAGGTTTCATTTTTTTTAAATTCGGGAGATTTTTGGTCTACATGGGAGTCCAGAACATCCATTGCAATCCTCTTATAAAAAAGTATGAAAAACAGTATGAAAATTTTACTTCAATGTGACAAGTCATACCTCGTTAGTGACCTACGTCAGTGACGTAAGACGTCATCATGCTAACATTGCCAAAGAAAAAGAAACTTCTTAGTCTAGTCAGTATTTTAAAAAGAGAGATGAACATGAGAATTAAAACCGCTGCACAATATGAAGAATGGTACAAAAATGCCAAGGAGAATCCTGAAGATTTTTGGGGCGAAATGGCGCAAAACTTTAGCTGGCGAAGAAGGTGGGAAAAAGTCCAAGAAGGTGATTTCAACTCACTTGATATAAAGTGGTTTCAAGCTGGCCAATTAAACATCACGGAAAACTGCCTAGATCGTCATCTCAAAGATAAGGCCGATCAAGTTGCAGTTATTTTTGAGGCCAATGATCCTAATGAACCGGCCAGAAATATTACCTATAAAGAACTTTTTGAAAAAGTTTGTAAGATGGCCAATGTATTAAAAAATCACGGTGTTCAAAAGGGAGATCGGGTTTGTTTATACATGGGTATGATACCAGAACTCCTGATAAGTGTTCTGGCCTGTGCTAGGATTGGTGCAGTTCACTCAGTTGTCTTTGGTGGTTTCTCTAATCAATCACTGGCGATGAGAATCAATGATTGTGGCGCAAAGCTGCTTATCACTTGTGATGGTTCTCCTCGAGGCAAAAAACAAGTTCTTTTAAAAGATATTGCCGACTCTGCGCTTAAAGATTGTCCCAATGTTGAAAATGTTTTGGTCTTTAAAAGAATAGAAATAGAAGTTGCCATGAAAGAGGGCCGAGATCACTGGGCCAATCCTCTCATCGATGAGGCCTCATCAGAATGCGCGCCAGAAATAATGGATGCAGAAGACCCACTTTTCATTCTTTATTCTTCAGGCTCTACTGGAAAACCAAAAGGTTTAATGCACACTTGCGGTGGCTATATGGTTTGGGCCGGATTCACCTTTAATAATGTCTTCCAAATGGAAAAGGATGATATCTTTTGGTGTACCGCCGATATCGGTTGGATTACGGGACATTCCTACATCGCCTATGGGCCTTTATTAAATGGTGCTACTCAAGTGATGTTTGAAGGAATTCCCACATACCCGGATCCGGGAAGATTTTGGAAAGTAATTGATAAATACAAAGTAACTCATTTTTATACCGCTCCAACCGCGATTAGACACCTTGAAGGGTTTGGACTGGAGTATGTGAACAAAAGAGATCTCTCATCTTTAAAGGTTTTAGGTTCTGTTGGTGAGCCCATCAATGAAGAGGCCTGGAATTGGTACTCTAAACATATTGGAAACGGAAAATGTCCTATTGTTGATACCTGGTGGCAAACCGAGACCGGAGGAATTATGATCTCAGCGCTGGCCGGAGTCACTAAGGATAAGGCCACCTATACCACCAAACCTCTTCCTGGGGTAATTATGTCATTGGTTGATCACGAGGGAAAAGAGCTTGAAGGTGAAAATGAAGGAAATCTTTGTATAAAAAAACCATGGCCGGGAATTGCCAGAACGATTTGGGGAAATCCGGAGAGATATAAAGAGACCTATTTCTCTACTTATCCTGGACTTTATTTTACCGGTGATGGGGCCAAAAGAGACAGCGAAGGCAATTTTAGAATTACTGGAAGGGTTGATGATCTAATAAATGTTTCAGGGCACCTTTTAGGAACTGCGGAAATTGAAGACGCCCTCAACCAACACAAAGAAGTTGTAGAGTCAGCAGTAGTTGGATATCCCCATAATATCAAGGGAAGTGGCATATATGCCTATGTAATTCTCGATCAAAACCAAGAGCATGAGAATCCAGAAGATCTGAACAAGGAACTCTCTAACATGGTGGGAACTATTCTAGGCCCTATTTGTAAACCTGATAAGATTCAAATTGTTCCGGCCCTTCCTAAAACCAGATCAGGAAAAATCATGAGAAGGATCCTTAGAAAAGTGGCCTCAAATAAGTTTGATGACCTCGGAGATACTTCCACTTTACTGAATCCTGAGGTAGTAGATGAACTAATAAAGCATAAGATTTAAGGAGTACTGAATGGATTATAGAATTGAAAAAGACACTATGGGCGAAGTTAAAGTTAAAGCGGATTGCTATTGGGGTGCTCAAACCCAAAGATCTCTACAAAATTTCAAAATTGGAGATGATAGATTTAATAGACCTATGATCCGAGCTCTTGGTATTTTAAAAAAAGGTGCCTGCGAGGCGAATCTTAAACTAGGAAAAATAACTGAAGAAAAAGCGATCCTTATTCGACAGGCAGCTGATGAAGTTATTGCAGGAAAACTTGATGCTCAATTCCCTCTAGTCGTTTGGCAGACTGGTTCAGGAACTCAAACCAATATGAATTCCAATGAAGTTATTGCCAATCGTGCTATTGAAATTGCTGGTGGAAAACTTGGTAGTAAAACTCCCATCCATCCCAATGATGATGTGAACAAATCTCAAAGTTCCAATGATACTTTCCCAACCGCCATGCATATTGCAGCGGTTGAACAGATTGAAGATCTCTTTTTTCCCGCTATTGATAAACTAACTAAAACGCTAGAAGAGAAAAGGGATAAGTTTAAAGACATCTGTAAAATCGGTAGAACCCATTTAATGGATGCTACTCCTTTAATGCTGGGACAAGAAATTTCCGGCTGGCACCAACAGCTGCTTAACGGAAAAAAATCAGTAGAGCAGGCACTTGAAGGTCTGCGTGAACTGGCCCTTGGTGGAACTGCAGTGGGTACCGGATTAAATTCTCATCCAGATTACGCCAAAATTTCGGCCGAAGAAATCTCTAAAATCTCCGGGCATAAATTCGTCACGGCCCCTAATAAATTTGAATCTCTGGCCGCTCACGACGCTATGGTTTTTGCATCAGGAGCATTAAAAAGAGTAGCAGCATCTCTGATGAAAATTGCCAATGATGTTCGTTGGCTTGCTTCAGGACCTCGTTGTGGAATTGGAGAAATATCTATTCCCGCC
>QNFX01000052.1 GCA_003650125.1 Campylobacterota bacterium | reverse complement strand
TTTTAATTCTTCAACTGGTTCAGCTTTTAATTCTTCAACTGGTTCAGTTTTTAATTCTTCAACTGGTTCAGTTTTTAATTCTTCAACTGGTTCAGTTTTTAATTCTTCAACTGGTTCAGTTTTTAATTCTTCAACCGGTGCTTCTTGAACAGAATGTTCAATTTCTTCTTTCTTTTCTTCTGTTAAATGCTCTCTTTCCATAAGAATAATTTCTTTCGCAAGAGATAGATAGGCCTTACTTCCTCTTGATTCAATATCATAAAGAATAATTGGCTTACCAAAACTTGGACACTCAGAAAGTTTAACATTTCTAGGTATTACAGAACTAAAAACTTTAGGTCCAAAATGTTTTCTAATTTCTTCTGAAACTTGCTTATGTAAATTATTTCTTGAATCAAAAAGCGTTAATAAAACTCCAACTAAATCAAGTTCTTCATTTAATGAACTTTTAATAGTCTCAACTGTCTGTAAAAGTTGTGCCAGACCCTCCATTGCAAAATATTCAGTTTGCAGTGGAACAATAAACCCATCAGAGGCGGTTAAACTATTTATCGTTAAAAGCCCTAATGAAGGTGGGCAATCAATTAAGATATAATCATACATATCTAAAAGAGGAGCAATACAGGTTTTGAGCTTAGACTCTCGGGCCATGGCCCCAACAAGTTCAATCTCCGCACCTACAAGATTTGTATCTGAAGGACAGATATCAAGAAAAGGAAGCTCTGATTTATAGATCGCCTCTGTTACGGGGACCTGACCAATAAGAGCATGGTAAATGTTTGAATTTACGAAGGTTTCTTTATCTAAACCGATCCCAACACTAGCGTTTCCCTGGGGATCTAAGTCCAATAAGAGAGTCTTTTTCTCGGCTATTGAGAGACACGCGGCCAGGTTTATTGAAGACGTTGTCTTTCCTACGCCACCTTTCTGATTAACTAGGGATATTACTTTGGCCATAAATGAACCCTCCTTAGGTCAAAACAACTCTAAATGACTGAATTTACTTAGAAATTATAGTAAAGTTGAAACTTTGACAAGCGATTTTTCCATTAAAGGACTTACATTGCCCTTTTTTTTAAATCCCAACAAAACACGCCCCTCTGTGCCCGGAATAGACATCATCTTCTCTTCAACCAACTCCCAGTCTCTCAACACAGAATCGAACCGCTCTAGTTCAGAATAATTTGGTCCCTTATAAAAGAATGCGAATAATTCTTGATCGCTCTTTATCATAGGAAGAAGGTCGGTGATCTTCCCGACTGCTTTAAAGGTCAGCACTGCACTCCTGTCAAAGTATATATCTTCTAGTCTGCTGTGAGCTACCTTAAGATGTTCCATGTGGAACATCTCTCCTATCCTTCTCACTGCATCAACCTTTTTACGCCTAGAATCAATTCCAAGGCACTCGATATCAGGATACTTGTAGGCAATTGGTAGTAAAGGGAAGCCTCCACCAAAGCCCACATCTACTAGTAGCCCCTTCTCTCTTAGGGCATCCATAAATATCTCACTACTTTCTAATGGAAGAAGGGAGTCGAGAACCTGCTTATTATAAAACTCTTTTGGATCAGTTATGCGAGTAAGATTTAATCCTTTGAACTCTGTTTCTAGAATCTCTAAATATTTTTCACAAAACTCTTTCATTATATGCCGCCAGCAATGAAGGCCAGAGTAGCAGGTCTTATGCCTTTTATTCTTTGGGCCTGAGAAAAAGTCTCTGGGCGAATATCTTTTATTCTTTGCTTGCACTCATTAGAAATACTTGCTGAATTAACAATCTTTTCCCAGTCGATCTTCTTTTTACCAAGCTTCACCAGTTTTTGGTTCTCTAGGTTTGCCCTATTAATATAACCTTCATATTTTTTAGATATGGCCACGGCCTGGACTACAGGAAAGAGAAAACCTTCTACTTCATTCTTTAAAGTAGCAACTGGATCTAGTTTAGATCTTTTTAAAAGTTGCGAAAGGGTAACATTGTCATCTAGTGGGCCGTATTCCATCTTTTTGAAGTAGCCTTTAGTCTCATCATTGGATTTAAAAATAAATTTCTCACAATATTTATCTAATTGGATATATTCGGCCATATATTGAGTTTGGAATTGATCCAACTCGCTATTTAGCCCCAATAGTTTTCTATATTGATGAATTCTATTAGTGGTATTGTCTTCTCTAATGAATAATCTATTCTCTGCTCGTGCAGTAAACAGTCTATATGGTTCATCTCTTCTATTTGAAACTAAATCTTCGACCATAACTCCAATATATGAGTTAGTTCTTTCTAAAACCAGAGGCCCTCTATTCAAAAAAGCTAGTGAAGCATTAATTCCAGCAATAATTCCCTGTCCTGCTGCCTCTTCATACCCAGAAGTTCCATTTACCTGGCCTGCAAAATAAAGTCCTGGAATATCTTTATATTCCAAAGTTTTACTTAAA
This sequence comes from Campylobacterota bacterium, assembly GCA_003650125.1. Lineage (GTDB taxonomy): Bacteria > Bdellovibrionota > Bacteriovoracia > Bacteriovoracales > Bacteriovoracaceae > SMWT01. Next base: position 15,058 of record QNFX01000052.1, on the reverse strand, counting down.
TTAATGGTATCAACCACATCATATTCAACTGCATATCCATAAACGAGGATTTTTGCCTTCTCTAATCCATTTATTGTCTGAATAAAATCTTCTTGAGCATCTTTTGGCAAAGAAGTAGAGATTCCGTTGGGGTAAATCGTGGGAATATTTAATCCTTCTGGCTCAATAAAGACATGGTGAGAGTTTCTTTCTGGATATCTAAATGCTTTATCTTCAATGCTGGGGCAATACCGAGGGCCTACGCCTTTAATTTGCCCGTTAAAAATAGGAGATCTCTCTTTATTGTCTCTAATTATACTTAGAGTCTCATTATTAGTTCGAGTTAGGTAGCAGGGAACCTGCTCTAGCTCTCTATGATAAAGATTATCTAAAACATGAAAGTTTTGGGTCTTTGGGTCCGACTCTTGTGGCTCAAGCTTAGAAAAATCAATTGTTTCTCGATCAAGACGTGGTGGCGTACCAGTTTTAAACCTTGTGGGAGCAGTCTTTATGGATAAAAAGAGATCCTGTAGACCATCTGAAGCCATTTGCCCTATTCTTCCACCACTACTTTGCTCTTCTCCTGTATGAACCACTCCATTTAGGAAAGTTCCTGTCGTCACAATGACCTTACTTGCTTTAAGTCCCTTTTTCCCTAGTTCCACGTGGAACATACTTTCCTTTTTATATACCTTTGAAACCTTTTCTCGAATCACTTCTACATTTGATGAAGCGATGATCTTCTCTGCATTCTCAGAATATTTTTCTTTATCCACCTGAACTCTGGTGGAGCGAACTGCATGGCCCTTGGATTCATTTAAAGTTCGGTATTGGATAGCAGATAGATCAGCAATTTTCCCCATCAATCCACCAAGAGCATCTACTTCTCTTACGACTTGTCCTTTCCCAACTCCACCGACAGCAGGGTTGCAAGGGGTCGAGGCAAGCGGAACTCCTGTCATAGAAACCAAAGCAACTTTAAGTCCCATTTGATCTGAGATCCAAGCGGCCTCTATTCCGGCGTGTCCTCCGCCAATGATGATAATATCAAACTTTTTCATAGAGTTACTTCCCTATACAAAAGTTGGAAAAAATACTAGCAAGAACGTCATCAGGGGAAATAATTCCAAGGAGCTCTTGGATATCATTTTCGATTAAATTAAGTTCAGAAGAGATTATCCCTAAATCATCCAAAGAGTCTGTAACTACTTGAAATTCCTGTGTTTTTATATAGATTCCCTCTAGTACCCGACGATGTCTGTCAACTAAGATTGGGTCTTTTTCACATAATTCCGTGAACTTACTATAGATGGAATTTTTTAATTCTTCGATAATTGGTCCTATAGGACCACTTGTATTCTTATCTGGTCCCATAGGACCACTTATATTTTTACCTGGTCCCATAGGACCACTGATACTTTCATCTGGTCCTATAGGACCAAGAGAAAGTGATAAATTATTATAATGATTGGGAAAATTTGGATTTTTTAACAGCTGATCTCTCTTTTCTACCATTCCTACTAGGTCCGAATGAGTGAAAATCACGAAGTCGAACTCTAGATCTTTTAGAAGGTGGAAGTCATCAGGATTAGTTTCAAAGGGGTTTACGACCAATATTTTAAAAAAGGCCCTTTTGCCAAGTTCAAATGATCGCTCAATTCCCATTTTTTCAATATGATCAAAGGTCTCTCTAATTCCTGCAGTATCGATTAATTTAAAATCCGTATTTTTGATGGACAGCCCTTCAGAAACATAGTCTCTGGTGGTTCCAGCATAATCAGATACAATCGATCGATTATTCAAAAGTAGTTGATTAAAAAAAGAACTCTTTCCTGCATTGGTCTGACCAATCAAAGTGATCGTTGGAGTCATTAGATTTTCTACATTTCCCCGGGTTCTTTGATAAAGCGAGGATATTAAATTATTAAAATCTGAAAAACTCGCTGCAAATTCTTTTTTTGCGCTTTCCTCGCCCACATCTTCTAAAAAATCGATAGATAATTCGAGTGAGGCCTTAAGTTTAATAAAGTAGTGGAGTAAAAGCTTATATTTTTCATTAAGCTCACCTCTAAGAGTTGCCATCCCCTGATCAAAAGCAAAATTAGAATGTGAATTGATCAAGACATCAAGACCTTCAACTTGAGAAAGATTCATTTTTTTATTGGTGAGGGCCCGATAGGTGAATTCACCAGGATAGGATAGGCGACAAATTTTATTATCTATAAATAGATCTATTATTCTCTGAACATTAACCTGATTTCCATGAACATCAAGTTCGAGAATATTTTCGCCATTAAAACTATTTGGCCCTTTAAAGAAAATTGCAACGACTTCATCAAAGACTTTCCCTTCGTGCATAATTTCAAGAAGTCTGGCCTCATTAGGCCTTAGATTGAGCAAGTTTTTACTAAAAAAAGGTGTTAGAGCATCTAGATTTTCAAATCCACCAATTCTGATCTTCGCGATGGCCGTATTAGAGGTAGTTCCTGTGCTACATGCGATAATAGGAAGGCCATCATTTAAATAAATCATTAGTCAGTGGTTCGATAGACGAACATCTGTTGGAGTATCCCAAAGATGGTCGAAACAAAAATATAAAGAGTTAGTCCTGAAGGTAGATCTTTCATGATGAAACCAAAAATAAGAGGCATAAACATCATCAATTTTTTCTGCATTGGATCTGTAGTAGTCGTAGGAGTAAATTTTTGTTGTAGGAACATGGATATTGCCATGAGTACTGGCAAAATATAAAGAGGATCTTTCTGAGAAAGGTCTGTTACCCAAAATATCCATGGGGCACCAATTAGTTCAACAGATTGATATAAAACCTTATAAAAGGCAAAAAAGATCGGCATTTGAAGTAAAAGAGGAAGGCATCCACCCAGTGGATTGGCCCCGGCCCTTTTAAACAGTTCCATTGTCTCTTTTTGCATCCTTTGAGGATCATCTTTATATTTTTCTTTAATCTTAGTAATTTCAGGTTGGATAACCTGCATCTTCTTCATACTTTTAAAAGATTTATATTGAAGTGGGAAAGTAAGGGTTCTAATTAACAAGGTAAGAAGAATAATCGCCCAACCATAGTTGGGGATCCATGTGTAGAAAAATTGCATCCCTCTAAAAATAGGAACCGCAACAATTCCAAACCAACCAAAGTCTACCGTAAGTTTTAAATTATCACCTAACTCAACCAACTTATCATATTTTTTCATGGTAAAAACTAATTTCCCATTAAATGAATTGGTGGGTCTTATCATTTCTACAAAGAGGTTTCCCTTACTATCAGCTGATAAATTACTAAGTGTTTTCTCAGGAAAGATAAAATTCAAGATATGAAAGTTATGATCAATCCCTACCCATTTTAATTTCCCTTCAGCTTGGAATTCATCTCCAACAGTTTCTCTTTCAACATCTGTAGTTAGATAGATAAACTCACGATATTTTCTATTTTCGAGTTCTGCTTTTTCAGTATTAAACACCAATCTATACTTATAAGGCATGGCGGAGTTTAAATTAATAGAGAGAGTCCCATTTTCTTGAAAAGATATGGCAAAATTTATTTTAATGCCTTCAACTTCACCGGAGAATTTATTTCCTTCTCTATTCGTAACTTTTAATTTGAGTGTCTGATAAGTGTTATTTGAATTAAATATTTGAATCTTTAGGGGGAAATCATTTCCTGTTATGGATTTAAAATCATATTTTTCTTCGGTACTGATTCCTTTTCCAAAGGCCAAATCATTTCTAATTGCAAATTGGTTTCCATTAGAGCTTAGAGTATAAGTCTCTTTAGAAAACTCTTCAGTAACCGCTTTTGGGGTTTCCGTTTTTTCTACAACCTTTTCAACCCTTTCTATAGGGGCCGGCGCCTCTACAACAGGTTTTGGAGCAAAAAATCGTTGCCAGGTAAAAAGAATTATTGCAGAGATAACTATGGCCGCAAAGGCCCGCTTTTGATCAGATCCCATTATTTATCCTTATTGTTGGTACTGGATCATGCCCACCTTTACTCAGTGGATGACACTTTAGAATTCGCACAATGGAATACCATAATGCTTTATAAAAGGGCAATTCCCTAAAACATTCAATTGAATAACTAGAACAAGTTGGATGATACCTGCAATTATTCCCAAGCAAGGGAGATATCAAAATTTGATACAATCTAATTGGTAGAATAAATAACTTTCCGATCATTTTTACTTGAGATTTCCTTTAATAGTTTCTTAAAACTTCCTCTTAGTGAATTTTCTGCATCTTCTGCTTTTTCAAAATTTCGATACAAAAAGGGAGAAACTACCACCATTAAATCAAGGCCTAATTCTCTCGGCCCTTCTAATCTAAATACTTCTTTTAGGATGCGCTTAGTTCTATTTCGAGTAACTGCAGGTCCAACTTTTTTAGATACGCTAAGACCAATCCTAGTTTCTTTTTGATCTAGCCTGCTAGGTTTAAAATAAATTCGAAGGCACTTGCTTTTAACAATCGAGTTTTCATTTCTTAAATACTGAAAATCACTGGCCGATAAGAGGCGAAGATTTTTACCATAGCTAAAACTGGTCATTATTGATGATTATTTAGAACCAGTACTTACAGTAAGATTTTTACGACCTTTCGCTCTTCTTCTGGCCAAAACATTTTTTCCACCAGGAGAAGACATTCTCTTTAAAAATCCGTGAACTCTTAGTCTCTTTTTTCTCTTTGGTTGCCACGTTCTTTTACTCATAATATTAAGTCCTTAACTATTTATGCTCTATTTCAAATACAGAATAGTATGATTTACAGAGGGATTTTAAAAAGGTCAATGCCATTTCGCAAAATGACTTCTTATTTACCAGCTAGGCCGGCCTAAAGCATCCTTGAAAACTAGCAAAAGTGTGCTAATTTTGCTTTTCCCTATCCCAATTTTAAATTAGGAATTTTAATAATATGAATGAAGACTTCCCTTTTGGTAAATTTTTTAAAGATACAGACTCATTAAAATCTAGTAAAATTAACAATTTAAGTGATCATCTGCCCAAAAAAAAAGAAATTAAATCACAACCAGAAGAGAGCTCCGACCTTCTAGATGAAATTTTAAACCTAATCAGCTCAAATATATCTGAAAATCAGTTTGATACCTTCTTTAATGACAGCTTTATCATCAAAGATATAAAAAATGGCCAAGCAATTATTGAAACCAAAACAAATTTTTTAAAAAAGGCCCTCGAAGGCCAATTTTTATCAATCATCTCAGGTGCTTTGCATCAATGCTTAGGCAGAGAACTTGAAGTTATCGTTGAAGTTAAATCAGGGGCCAATCTTTTAAAAGCTCTTCCACAAAAAAGAAAAAAGACTGCCAAAAATACCACCTTTACGATCACTCCTACCCAGGATGACCTAAAAGACCAGGTGAACTCTGCTTTCATTCATCATATGAATCCCGAGGAATATGGGATTGAAATAGATCACACTAAAACCTTTTCTAATTTTATCGTTGGGCCATCAAATAATGTGGCCGTAGCGGCCGGGCAAGCTGTAGCAAAAAATCCTGGAAAAAATGGAAAATATCCTTCACTATATTTTTATAGCCCTTCAGGTTTAGGTAAAACTCATCTTCTTCATGCTGTCGCCAATGGAATTAAGGAAAATCATCCTTCTTTAAGAATTAAGCTTACCACCGGGCGAGATTTCATGATGCAAATGGTTGATGCTTTCCAAAATGGCACCATCAATAAATTCCGGCAGAATTATCCTGATAAAGTCGATGTATTAATGATTGATGATATTCACGAATTAAAAAATAAAGATGCTACTCAAAATGAACTTTTTCATGTCTTTAATGAACTTCATCGAAAGGGAAAACAATTAATTTTTACCTCTGATAAACCTCCAAAAGAAATTTCAGGTCTTGTAGAAAGACTAAAAACTAGATTTCAAATGGGCCTGGTTATCGATATCCAAAGGCCTGATTTAGAAACAAGAATGGCCATCTTAAAAAATAAAGCATTGGAGATGGATCTATTCTGTCCTGATGATGTCATTGCTTTAATGGCCCAAAATTTCTCTGGATCGACCCGTGCCATGGAAGGAAATTTAGTGAAACTTTCGGCCTACGTGGACATTCATAAAATAGAAATTGATGTAGATGTTGTTAAAGAACTTTTAGAACTCACTGGTGAAGAAAATGAAGAGATCAATTTTGGAATTGAACACATCGCTAAGGCCACAGCAAATTACTATCGAATTCCCCTGGCAGATTTAAAATCGAGATCAAGATCTAAAGAAATTGTTCATGCCAGACATATGGCAATGTATCTCTCAAGAAAAAAAGTTCACTGCACTCAACAGGAAATAGGACAATATTTTGGAGGAAGGGATCATACCTCTGTTTTACATGCATGTGAGAAAACACAAGAAAATCTCAAAAAGAATTCAGAACTTCTTCAAGACTTACAATCAATTGAAAGCGCCCTCAATGATATACGTAATTAGATTAAACACTGCATAAAAAGTTATCCACAAAGTTATCCACATTGATCCACAACTATCAGGTAATTCGCGTCACAAATAAGGAATATCTACAAAAAAAGTATTGCCGCACAAAAGTTTTCCACAAAAATCTATAATAGTCAGATTTTACGCTAGAGCTCTATTCCCGAGATATTCACATTTTTCCACAAGAGTTTTGGGCCCCACGTCCGAGTTATCCACAATTTCACCCTCAAAGAAGGGCAGACAACCACTATATGGCCGACATATTCACAATTTTTTGTGGATAACTAGGCCCTTTTAAGCTAATGCGCTACGAGTAAAAGTTTTCCACAGAGTTATCCACAAGGAAATGTGGATAACTCTGTGAAATTTTCCCTTTAATATCAGCTTGTTAAATAGGTTATCCACTTATCCACATTATAGGCGCTATGCGCGTACTGATTTTATCGAACTGCGAAGGCCTAAGTTATCCACAATGTGGATAACTTTGTGGATAACTTCCTAAAAAACCGCTAAATGAAGTGTCGTGTAAACCGTCACGAGATGCGTTGTGGAAAACTCTGTGAATTGCTTGTGGATAACTCCTCTAAAATGTGGATAACTCAAAAATCTCCGAAGCTTCAGGCCTTTTCAATTTAAGTTACCCAGACTTATCCACATTTCAATTTACACTTAAGCCTATGTAATTAAAAGATTTTCACGAGTTATCCACTTATCCACATTTATTATTCTTATTATTTTTATATATATATAAGAATATATAGGCCCATCTTCGCTCTACACCCGTGCACATTGATAATTCATCTATCTAGGGATAGAAATTAACATTAAGATACTCTTAAGGAATCAGAATATGAAAGGGCAAGTACAAACCGAACATTTAAGAAACGCCTTAAATAAAATATTATCGGTTGTAGATAAAAAAAACTCTCGCCCAATACTCTCTTACACTCTTTTCAAAGTAGATAATGGATCAATAGAATTTTCAGCAACGAATCTAGAAGTATCAGCAAAAGTAATAACACCTGCAAATGTGGAAAACCCTGGAACTTTCTGTGTAAACGCCAAAAATATATTTGATATCGTGAGAGAACTTCCAGAAGGTGAAATATCTTTTGAGATGAAGGAAGGAACCAACTTTCTAAATCTAACCAGCAATAATATTCACTACTCACTTTTAGTTTATAATTATGAGGATTTTCCACAATTAACTTTTTCTAAACAGGAAAATGAATTCACAATGAATTCAGAACAACTATTAGAAATTATCAACAAAACTTTTCATGCTATATCTTCAGATGAAACAAGACTTTATTTAAATGGAATATATCTACAAGGAATTGATTCACGAATAAGAGCTGTGGCAACTGACGGACATAGACTATCGCTAATTGAGACTGAACCATTAGACAATGCTGCAGATATGGAACCACTTTTAAATGGGATCATCATTCCTAAAAAGGGAGTCTTTGAATTAAAAAAAATTGCTGAGAGCTTTCCTGGAAAAATGCTTAAAATATCTTTTGATGAATCTTTTATGTATATAAATGCGGAAAATAAATATTTTCTGTCTATAAGGCTGATAGCTAGAGACTATCCTAAGTACCAGGCAGTTATCCCAAGTAAGACTTCCTATACAATGTCAGCTGATAGGGATTCACTACTAGGAGCAGTTAAAAGAATTAAAATTATGTCTCATGAGAAATCAAATGGCGTAAGAATGAAGCTTAAGAAAAATAGTATCACCATTTCAGCTAACCACCCATCCTTTGGGGAGGCCAATGAGGATATTAATGTAAATTATGATGGAAAAGAAATGGAGATAGGTTTTAATGCCCGTTACTTACTAGATACGCTTCAAACTTTTAATGAAGGGAAAATAAATCTTGAACTAAATAATGAATTAAGTCCTATTATTATTAAATCCAGTAATTCACCTAACTATATCGGCATTATCATGCCCTTAAAATTGTAACTACCTCTTTTCCACAATGGAAAATTTAAAGATATCTCGCCTTCAAGTTAAAAATTTTAGAAACCTCTATCCTGAAGTTGTGGAATTTGGTCCAGGAATCAATTGTATTATGGGACGGAATGGAAATGGTAAAACAAATATCTTAGAGGCAATTTATCTTTTATCTACTAAGAAATCATTTCGTAAAAAAACAGGTTTTCCACAAATGCTAAGCATTGATGGTGAAAAACCCGAAATAATAATTAGCTCAGTTTTTAAAGACTCTGATAATAATTTAGTTCCTTTAAGCGCCAAACTAGAAAATAAAAGTTCTAGTTGGTTTTTTAATGGAAAGGTAATCAAAAGAAGACCTCCTATAAAAGTGGTTTTTATAAATCCTTTTGATTCGTATAATTTTCACCATTCCGGAACTTCCCGTCGGTATTTCTTTGATACCCATATTGGTCAGTTAGATGAAAGTTATCGCTCTCTTATGGCCCGCTATAATAACTTTCTAAGGCAGAGAAATACCCTGCTCTCCAAGAAGCCAGCTAAGTATCGAGAGCAAATAGAAGCGATAGATATTAATATGGCCCGCTATAATTTTGAGATAACCGTAAAGAGACTCGAATTTATTAAAAATCTAAATCCACATCTAGTGAAAATATTCAAAGACCTCTTTTCTCTAGATCACTCTCTTGAGATAACTCTAGAGTCAAAACTTGCAGGCCTAAGCCAGGATCAGATTTACGATACTATGCGTAGCAATGTAGCGAAGGATGAGCGTTTAGGGCACTCAACTTTAGGAATTCATCGAGATGATTATATTATTTTTTTCGATGGAATAAATTCCTTAGATTACTGCAGTTTAGGACAGCAAAAAATTACGTATTTGAGCCTCTTATTTGCCTATATAGACCTGTTCAGGTATAAATTTAAGACTTACCCCATAGTTTTAATCGACGATGTTTCAGGGGAGCTTGATGAGCTGCGTTGGAAGAGGCTAGTGAGCTACTTGAAGAGAGGTAATTTTCAAGTCTTAATCACTACAGCAAATGATAATTTTAAGCAGGAATTAGAAAAGATAGAGGACTCCTACGAGATAACAGTGCGTGGAGGACTTATAGTAAATGAGAATCTTCGGAGTAATGTTTGAGTAATACAACGGAATCAATATCTAAAGTCAGTGAAAAATATACTGCTGACCAGATTAAAGTCCTTGAGGGACTCGATGCGGTTAGAAAACGACCTGGTATGTATATCGGTGATACCACAGTCAGAGGACTGCACCACCTCGTGTATGAAATTGTTGATAATTCAGTTGATGAGGCCCTGGCCGGATTTTGTTCTGAGATAAATGTTATTATCCACGTAGATAACTCCATTACTGTAACAGATGACGGACGAGGTATACCCGTTGGTATTCACTCCACAGAAGGCGTCTCAGCTGCCGAACTTGTTTATACCAAGCTTCATGCCGGGGGAAAATTTAACGAAGAGGGAGGGGCATACAAAGTCTCTGGTGGCCTCCATGGTGTTGGTGCTGCTGTTGTTAATGCTCTTTCAAAGTCGGTTCGCCTAGAAATTAAAAAAGAAGGGAATATACACGAAGTTCTTTTTGATTATGGAGAGTCTAAAGAGGGAATAAAAGTAATTGGTAAGCTTGATGATCCAAATGAAAGCGGGACTTCAGTTACCTTCAAACCAGATAATGAAATATTTGATACTCATGAATTTAGCTTTGACACGCTGGCCAATAGGTTCAGAGAGATGGCCTTTTTAAATAGTGGTCTTAAAATTAATCTATTAGATAAACGAACAGAAAAGTCGGAAACTTTTTTTGCGGAAGGTGGAATTTCTGAATTCGTGACATTTATTAATCGAGCAAAAAGTCCAATTCATAAAAAACCAATTTATTTCCAACAAAACCGTGACGATTATGAAGTTGAAGTGGCCATGCAATGGACTAGTAGTTATTCAGAAGTTATTTCCAGCTATGCCAACAATATTTCTACTCCTCAGGGGGGAACTCACGTATCGGGATTTAAAACAGCTCTCACTAGAGTTTTAAATGCATATGCTAAAGATAATAATCTTCTTAAAAATATAAAAATAAATTTAACTGGTGATGATATGCGGGAAGGTGTTTCAGCTGTCATCTCGATAAAATTAAAAGAACCACAATTTGAAGGGCAGACTAAGTCTAAGCTTGGAAATTCAGAAGTTGAGGGGATTGTAAACTCCATGATTGGAGAATCTCTAAAGGCATACCTTGAAGAAAATCCGAATTTAGCAAAAACAATTATTAAAAAATCAATAGATGCTGCCGCTGCGAGAGAAGCCGCTAAAAAAGCAAGAGAGCTTACTAGAAGAAAATCGGCCCTAGATGTTTCTGGACTGCCAGGAAAAATGGCCGATTGCCAGGAAAAAGATCCTGCTCTTTGTGAAATATATATTGTTGAGGGAGATTCTGCTGGAGGTTCGGCCAAGCAGGGAAGAAATCGTGCTGTTCAAGCGGTACTTCCTCTTCGCGGTAAAGTTTTAAATGTAGAGAAGGCCCGTTACGATAAGATGCTTTCTAATAATGAAATTAGAATGTTGGTGCAGGCCATAGGAACGGGAATTGGTAAAGATAATTTCAATATCGCTAAACTTCGTTACCATAAAATTGTTATTATGACCGATGCCGATGTGGATGGGTCGCATATTAGAACGCTTCTCTTAACTCTTTTATACAGACAGTTCCCTGAACTAATTGAAAAAGGTCATATCTATATCGCCCAACCACCGCTTTATAAATATAAAAAGGGAAAAGTCGAAACTTATTTAAAAGACGATACAGCGCTTGAGCAATTTTTAGTTAGTAATTGTCTTAAAAATGCCAAGGTTACTTTTGGTGGCGAAAGTCTTCCTGAAAATGAAGCGGAAACCCTGGTTAAAAAATATATTAATTATCATAAGAAGTTAGATTCTTATGATGTTCACTTCGATTCCATGCTACTTAAAAAGATTGTGGAAGAGTCAGAGATTACCGGCGATATTCTTGAGAAAAGAGATGCTTTAGAAAAAGAAATAGAAAGGTTGGACACATATTTTAAGGGGATCGAAAATGAAACTCTTAAAAATTATAGTTTTTTTATTGAGGAAGATCATGAAACCAAGGTTTTAAATCTTGAGATCACAGTGCGAACTTCAGCTAGAACTAAGAAGTTTAAGTTAAATAAACATTTTCTCTATTCTGCTGAGTATGCAGATATCGAAAATAGTTATGAAGGTATTAAAAAGTATCTTCAAAGTCCCATTGAATACAATCAAGGGGAAAAAGAGAATATAACTTTTGAATCCTTGAAAGAATTCTCCCAGTTTGTAATCGAATTTGGGAAAAAAGGCGCTTATATCCAACGTTATAAAGGACTAGGCGAAATGAATCCAGAGCAACTTTGGGAAACAACTATGGACCCGGATCAACGAACTCTTCTACAAGTAGAAATTGAAGATACCGTTGAGGCCGATCAGGTGTTTTCAGTTTTAATGGGTGATCAAGTTGAACCAAGAAGGCAGTTTGTGGAAGAGAATGCCTTGAATGTGAGAAATCTCTCAGTTTAGGTTTTAAAAATGGCAGAAGATAATAAAACAGTTAATCATGGCAAAATTGAACGGGTAACAATTCGTAAAGAGATGAAGGATTGCTACCTAGATTACGCTATGTCGGTAATTGTAGGGCGGGCCCTACCGGATGTTCGTGATGGACTTAAGCCGGTTCATCGTCGTGTGCTCTATGCTATGCACGTGCTTAATAATTATCACAATAAAGCTTATCTAAAATCTGCACGGGTTGTTGGAGATGTAATTGGCAAGTATCACCCTCATGGTGATACGGCAGTTTATGGAACTATAGTAAGACTCGCGCAAGAGTTTTCCATGAGATATCCCCTTATCGATGGACAAGGAAACTTTGGATCCATTGATGGTGATAACGCTGCTGCCATGAGATATACGGAAATCCGTATGGATAAAATGTCAGAAGATATTTTATCCGACCTTGATAAAGAAACAGTTGAGTGGGTACCTAACTACGACGATTCCTTAATAGAGCCGACAGTTCTACCGACTAAGGTTCCAAACCTTTTAATAAATGGTTCGTCTGGTATTGCCGTTGGTATGGCGACCAATATTCCTCCTCACAATTTAAGTGAGATCATGAGAGCATTAATCGTTCTTGTCGATAATGAAGATACAACTATTGATGAGTTGATAAAAATTATACCAGGTCCTGATTTTCCAACAGCAGGTTCGATTCATGGGACGGCAGGTATTTATTCCGCCTATAAGACAGGTAGAGGAATAATTCAGGTTAGGGCCAAATGGGATGTTGAACCCTTTAAAAAAGATCGAGAAAGAATAATTATTACGGAGCTTCCCTACCAGGTTAATAAGGCCAAATTGATTGAAAAAATCGCGGAGCTTGTTAACAACAAGATAATTCAGGGCATTTCTGATATTCGAGATGAGTCTAACCGTTTAGGAATTAGAGTTGTAATCGAGCTTAAAAAAGGTGAGATAGCCTCTGTTATCGCTAAAAGACTTTTTAAAAACACCCAAATGCAAGTTTCCTTTGGGATCATTTTTCTCTCTTTAAATAATGGTTCACCTAAAGTTATGAATCTTAAAGAGCAGCTGAAATGCTTTTTAGATCATCGTAGAGAAGTCGTTATACGAAGAACCGTATTTGAACTTAAAAAAGCAGAAGCAAGAGCTCATATTTTAGAAGGTTTAAAAGTAACCGTTGATAATGTTGATGTTATAATTGAGCTTATCAAGAAGGCCAAAGGGCCTGCCGAAGCAAAAGAACAATTGATTGCGAAGTACGCCTTTTCTGAGATTCAAGCTCAGGCGGTACTAGATATGCAGCTGAGAAGGCTGACCGGTCTAGAGCGAGATAAGATTAAACAAGACTATGAAGATATCATGGCAGAGATTACGAGATTAAAAAGTGTTCTCTCTGATGAAACTAAAATTAAATTTATTATTAAAGAAGAATTTGAAGAAATTTTAGAAAAATATGGTGATGAAAGAAGAACTGAGATTATCGGCAATACTGAAGAAATCCAAATTGAAGATCTAATTAAGCAAGAAGATCAAATCGTAACCATTACTCACAAGGGCTACATTAAAAGAATGGGGATGGACACTTATAAGACCCAAAAAAGGGGTGGTACAGGAGTTAAAGGTGCAACTGGAGACGATGACTTCTTTACCAATATTTTTGTCGCAGATACTCACGCTACCTTATTATTTTTTACTTCTAAGGGATTAGTCTTTTCTAAAAAAGTCTATAACGTACCTGAGGGAGCAAGGACTAATAAAGGACGGAATTTGGCAAATCTTATTCAAATTCCGGCCGGGGAAAAAATTAAAGAAGTAATTTGTATTCCTGGAGACATGGAAGGCAAATTTTTGATGTTTGCCACGGAAAGAGGAATCATTAAAAAATCCAACCTAACAGATTATAAAAAGATTAAGCAAAGTGGTCTCCGCGCGATTAAAATTCAAGATGGAGATGCCATCTTAAATGTTAGAGTAACTGATGGAACTAAAGACGTTCTTCTTTGCTCTAGCGCGGGGAAAATAATTCGTTTTGCTGAAACTGATTGTCGTCCTATGGGAAGAGTTTCTCAAGGAGTGAAAGGTATAACAATTGTTGGTGGTGAGCGAATTATAGGTATGGAAATCATCGATGATTCCGTTGAAATTTTATCCGTAACAGAAAATGGATTTGGTAAAAGATCCACTGCCTCTCATTATAGAAAACAAACTCGTGGCGGTAAGGGAATTCTTGCCATGAAGTTGACTGACAAAAATGGTGAGATTGTTCAGATAAAACCGGTTAAAGAAGAAGATGATTTAGTTATTATCACTAATAGAGGACAAGTCATCAGGACTAAAATGTCCGGGATTTCTCTCATGGGACGTGCCACTCAAGGCGTGAGAATCATCAGGCTAAAAGATGGAGAAAAAGTGGTATCTGTAGAGAAATTCATGGATCCAGATGGAATGACTGATTGATTAGAGTATTAGTTTTACTATTTTTAATTTCCTGCGATTTTTCTCCCCGACTTCATCGTGACATTTTAAATGCTCAAGATCTTATTAATGAACAAAAATATCTCAAGGCAGCTAATTTATACCAAAAGATCTTAAAAGGACTTCCCGGTGGGCAAGTTAAAATAAAAGTTCTCTACCAACTTGGAGATCTCAACTCTATTCATCTAGAAAGATATAAAAAGGCCATCTACTTCTATGAAAAAATAGTGGAGTCCTCTGAGGAATCCATTTGGGTTTTTAAATCGCAGGAACGAATTGGTGAACTCTATTTTTCTTATTTAGAAAATTATAAAAAGGCAGTTTTTTATTATAAGTCTTTAGTTAATATCGTTCCCAAGCTTCAAGAATTTGATTTTTATGAGTTTAGACTTGGAAAAGCTTATTTAGAGATGGAAGATTTTAGCAGTGCACTTAAAATTTTTAATAGGATAAAAATAAATCCTCTACATAAATATTTTGTATCCTCTTACTACCATATAGGAATCACCTACTTTAAAGATGAAAAATGGCAGAATGCTGTGGATATCTGGCGCGAATACATTAAACGAG
>QNFX01000051.1 GCA_003650125.1 Campylobacterota bacterium | reverse complement strand
ATTAAAATGGGTAGGTTTTTTATGAATTTATTCAAATCTTTGGGATCTTCAAAGGAAATTTCAAAGTGTGTTGCTTTAGCGACTTTTCCTTCTTGGATGTTTTTCATGCTTTCTTTTAGATCGCTAAAAAATTTCTTGTTTGATTTTAGTGAGATAACTAAGGTTTTTTTTCTCATTATTTAACTCCACATTCTTGCCTCGAGAACAAGCTGAATCCTAATTAACACTAATACGAGCAGGGTTAAACTATCCCCCTATTGGTGAAAAAATTGAAAGTATCAAGAGCAAGCCCTGTTACACGGGGCCTAACCAGCTGAAATCTTGTCATTGGAGAGGTGTAACCTGGTCTTAAGGCTATTAACGACCGGGTTTTTATGATAACCTGGTTTTAAGGTGCTTAAAAACCGGGATATCAAGTGAAAATTGAAGAGTTACAAGGGAAATTACGTCAGGACTACACCTCCCAAAGGGGTTTTGGGGTAGTCAAGATTGATGAGAAAGGGTGGGAAAATATCTATTTTGTGGTGCCACCACCACCGCCACGAAAAATAAGTGAAATTAAAGGAAAATTGCCCCTCAAATTAATGGGAGAGGCCTTAAAGGTATTAGGGGGATTGCCAGAATTCTCTGAAATGAGTGAGCTTGATAAGTTGGTCAATTACCTTTTTGTTAGAAGAGAGGTGGTTCAATCATCAAGGTTGGAGGGAACATGGTCTACGATAGACCACGCCTTAACTCCAGGTGAAATTTCCGATTCTGGTGTTGGTAAGAATGAACATCAGGCGGTGAGAAGTTATGCAAATCTTTTGGAAGAAATAATTGAACAAACTATTAAAAAAAAGGAAAAGATATTTACCACTGAATTTATACGCTATATACAAAAAAAAATTATAGAGAATGATCCTAACTCAAGTGGAATTCCAGGAAAATTAAGAACACCAAATAGGCCTGGAAGTATTGTAACTCTCGGAGGAAGTATTAGAAGAGAAAACTCTATATATAACCCTGCTCCACCAAAGGAAGTTAAGAGGTGTTTAAGCGAAGTTTTAAATTGGCTTAGTGACGAGGATCTGGCCCAACTCGGAGATGCAGGGTTAGGTTTAAATTTACCGATACGCTTAGCGATTGGGCATTCTCATTTTGAGGCAGTTCATCCCTTTACTGATGGAAATGGGAGAACGGGGAGATCACTTTGGCCCATACAAATGATCTGCTCAGGTAACATGCCACTATATCTATCCGGTTTTTTGGAGGCCCATAAAGAGAATTATGGGAAAGCGTTAGGAGAGGCACAGAAAAAATTGAACTATATTCCAATGATTGAATTCATTTGCGATGCCATAATTGAAAGTAATCTTGAGGCGAAAATAACTAAAAAAATTATAAGTATTTTAGAAAACAGGTGGCAAGAGCGAGGTAAATTCAATAAAAACTCTACCGCAAGAAGAACTTTGAAATTACTATTAACTAACCCGATAATATCAAGCTCAATAATAGAAAAGGAGCTACAGGTTTCAAAAACTGCCAGTGTGGATGCCATAAATTCTTTAGTGAATAAAAAAATTATTCGATTTAGGAAATTAGAAAAGAGACAAAGGATATACGCTGCAGAAGAGTTAATACAGATTCTTTCACGACCTTTTGGAAGTGATATCGATTTAGCACTTGAAAAAGCAGAATTGCTTTTAAATGAGTCAGAGACGTAATTATGTCTTGGGCTCAAGCTATTTTGCACCACAATTATTAATTACATAAATAATAAAAAATTCGAGGATATCATCTAAGGTGTAATTTTATTGCGCGCTGGGCTTTGATAATAAAAGTTAATATGTTAGCTAATGGTGAAGATGAAAAAAGATACTGTTATTATCATTCCGGCCTTTAACGAAGACCAATCAATTGGATTGGTTCTCCATCATATTCCTCGCTCGAGGATTCAAGAAATTATCGTAGTAGATAATGGATCTACTGATAAAACGTCTAAAATTGCCAAAGATCACGGTGCTCTAGTAGTTAGGGAAAATCAGAAGGGCTATGGAATGGCCTGTTTAAAGGGAATTGAGGCCGCTAAAAAATATAATCCTAGAAACGTTGTATTTATCGATGCTGATTATTCAGATAACCCAAAAGAAATGCCATTACTTCTTGCTGAGCTTGATAAGGGCGCCGATTTAGTTATTGGCAGTAGGACTCTAGGTAAAGCAGAGAAGGGGGCACTGCTCCCCCAGGCCATCTTTGGCAACTGGCTGGCCACCAATCTTTTATACCTCTTTTATAGAGGCAAGAAGTTTTCCGACCTTGGGCCTTTTCGCGCCATCAGATGGGATAAGCTCCTACAAATAAATATGGAGGATGAAGATTTTGGTTGGACGGTAGAGATGCAGCTTAAAGCGCTTATTCATAACCTCGACTGTCGTGAAATCAGTGTCAGCTACAAAAAACGAATCGGCGTTTCAAAAATTACCGGGACTATGAAGGGAACTTTCTTAGCTGGATATAAAATACTATTTATTATCTTTAAATTTAAAATATTGAGAAGACCATGGCCACTACTGAAGAAATCATAAAAAAAAGAGGGGCCCTGGCCAACATTCATAAGGTCTTTCTAGATTTCCCTCAAGGCGTGGCAGGTCACTTTGCCCTCTATGAAAAAATCATGCTTGAGGAAGACCTTCCTCTTTCAAGAGAGATCAGAGAATTCATAGCAGTAGAAGTCAGTAAGGCCAATGAGTGTCCATATTGTATTACCCATCATAGTGAGGCCTATAAAAACTTTGCACAAAAGTTGGATAGGGGAAAGGCAGAACTGCTTAGAGAGTTTTCCCAGGTGTCTTCAAAGGAACCTTGGAAGGCGTCGATTTTTATAAAAAAGTTTAAAGAAGCGGGATTTTCTCATCCCCAATATCTCCATGCGGTTATGGTGGCCTCATATTTTAATATGGCCAATCGCCTGGCCTTCAGTCTTAGTCTTGAAATTGAACCGGACTTTGAAAAATTATGTAATTAGGAGCTTAAATGAAGTTACTTATATTTTTAATCTTTTTGGTGTCCTGCCAATATCAAAAGGAAGATTTAAAACAAATTGGACTATCTTCTGTTTGCCACGAAGAGAAAAGTTCCGTTACCAGTGAAAATCTAACCAAGTTAGAGGTTAAACTGGCCGGTTTTTATCGTAGATATGTAAAAGTTCTTGATTGTAACTTTGATACGCGAATGGACTATCAAAGCTTACTAGAATTAAAAAATAGTGAACCAGAGGTTTATAAAAAACAAAGAGAAGAAATTCTAGCTTTGCTTGCAAATGAAGACCTTACTAATAAATCAGATGATTTTAAAAAAGCTTTTCTAATTAATGCCTATAACTTTATTGCAATTGATATCGTGGTGGAAAACTCAAATGCTAATTTGATTAAATCTATTGCTAATCTTGGAGGAACAAATTCATTTAACGCCTTCTGGGACGATGAAAATTTTGGATACGATGTTGCCGGTAAGTGGCTCAGCTTGGATGGAATTGAAAAAGAAGAGCTGGCAGAAATTACTGGTGGCGCGGACGCGAGGATTCATTTTGCAGTTATCTGTGCCTCTGCGGGATGTCCAGTGCTTTTAGATGTTCCCTTTAATGAAAAAGACCTGGAGCATCAGCTAGATTTTGTCACTCAGGCCGGACTTAGGCTTCCCCGGATGTTTTCTCCAGGTATTGGAAAAGTAAGTCTTTCTGGTATTTTTCAGTGGTATGAGCAGGATTTTATTAATGATGCTTCAAGAGATAAGAGCTGTGGCGATGATAAAAAGTGTCTTAGAACATTTTTACAGAGATACCTAGATAAAGATGTAGCTGCGGATACTTCAAAAATAGAATATATAAAATATGATTGGAATTTAAATAAGGTTTAAGAAAATGAAATATTTGATGATTTTAGGATTGGTTTTAACAAGTGTATTGAGCGCTCAAGAGAGTAATACTTCAGTATCCAGACCTTTCCTTCCGGGATTTCTACCAAGCAGTCTGCCTAAGATACTCTTAGAGTACTCACCAATTTTTCATAGTAATATTGATAAACTAAATACTCCAATTTATGACAATCTTTTAGGCCATAAGTTAAGCGTAAAGACGAGACTTAGAGGCAAACCATTTAAAAAACTGACTTTAATTGATCTGCCCAAAATTGATGGGGAGTATACACCAGCGCATTTTAAAAAACTTCGCTCTTTAAATATTTATAATTCTTTGATTGGGCTTTATTTACCCTTTAGAGGACTATCTTTTAATTCGGTTTTAACTACAGGGTATTCAGATTTTATTTCTATGAATGAAGATAACGAACTGGAACAGAGTAATTTTTATTCCGTTGGACTTAATGGAGGGGTAAATTATGCTTTTAGCAAAAAAGTATTTATTAATTTAGATCTAGGGGCAAAAATTCAGGACTATCTAAGGCCACCAACTCCTATCGATGATTTCACTAACGACAATGTTAAGTTTTTACTCAAATTGGCGCCTAAGTTAAAGTTGGGGAGGGGATGGCAGATAGTAACCGATTTTAGGTATTCAAAAAAATTCTATCGAGAAAAAAGAGCGCTTACAAAAACTGGAGTTCTAGGAGGAATTCAGGCCGATACTATCGATCAGTATAAAATTATTTTTAGTCCAAAGTTTAAAGATAGAACATTTTCTCTTTATCCCTCTTTTGCTTACCTATTTAACAGAGATATGCAAAATGGCGGAAGAACCTATGAAGGGCCAGATTTAAGTCTGAAGTTTAGATATAATTTTGATAAATTAAAATACAACTCTAAAGTTAGATATACTCATCAAAGTTATGATACCCAATTAGTAAATACCTCGTTACAAGAGGGGGAAACTCTTAAAAACCATCTTTGGAGTATGGAACACACCATATCCTTTAAATTTAATAATTCCCTGGATATAATTCCAGGATATGAATTTTCAAAACTTGATTCAAATAGAGAAAATGATAACTATAATGATCATTCCATTAGAGTTGGAATGAACTTAACTATTTAGGACGAACTATGAAGATATTTGTAATTTTATCTCTACTTTTAATTTCTCCATTAGCCTTTTCCTCTGGCAGTTATGGAGGCGGAGATGACTCCTCTTCAGGCCTTTCTGATGAGGCCTTTGAAGAAGAACTAGAAGAGGCCCAAGAAGAGGTTCTAGATCAAGAAATGGCCCAAAATGCGAAAGATGAAGAGGAAGAGGAAGAGTTGAAGAAAAAGAAGAAGAAAATCATCATTAAGTGATAGTTTAGCGCCATTTTAACTAGTAGCGTCACTTATTATCTCTTGAATAATCCCTCACATTAAAATAAATTAAATCCTGCATTAAATTGGAGCATTCGTGAAAATATCCATTATTGGAACAGGTTACGTAGGTCTTGTCAGCGGTACTTGTCTGGCAGAAATAGGACACCAAGTTACATGTATTGATGTGATTAAAGAGAAAATTGAACTGCTCAAAAGTGGTGTTTCTCCTATTTATGAGCCAGGTCTCGAAGAGCTTATAAAAAGAAATGCTAAAAGTGATTCCCTTTTATTTAGTACTGACTATGAATCAGTAAAAGATAGTGATGCAATATTTCTCGCAGTTGGAACCCCGTCTAATGATTTAGGTGAGGCCAATTTAGAATACTTAAAAAATGCAGCGATTTCTGTTGCTGAAAATTTAAAAAAAAATGCCCTGGTTATTATTAAATCTACAGTTCCCGTGGGAACTGCTAAAGAAATCAAACATTTAATTAAGAGCTACACGGATAAAAAGTTTCACCTTATTTCCAATCCAGAATTTTTAAAAGAAGGCTCTGCCGTTGAAGATTTCATGAGACCAGATCGAGTAATTATCGGCCATGATAATCTTAATGCCGCTAAAGTGATGGAAGATATATATTCTCCTCTACTTAGACAGGGAAATCCTATCATCAATATGTCTAATCTCTCTGCAGAGATGAGCAAATATGCTGCGAACTGTTTTCTCGCCACTAAAATTTCCTTTATCAATGAAGTGGCCAGACTTTGTGATCTTACGGGCGCTGATGTTGAAGAGGTTAGAAGAGGTATGGCCTCCGATAAAAGAATCGGTGGACAGTTTCTCTACCCAGGGCCTGGTTATGGGGGAAGCTGCTTTCCTAAAGATGTTAAAGCTTTGATTCAAACTGCTAAGAAGCATGATATGGAGTTTGAAATTGTTCAGGCCTCAGAAAGTGTTAATAAAAAACAAAAACTTAGAATATTTGAAAAAATATATAATCACTTTAAAGGTGATCTTAAAGGGAAAATTTTTTCCTTTTGGGGAGTCGCATTTAAGGCCAACACCGATGACGTGAGAGAATCACCATCCCTCGATCTTGCCGATGCACTTATTAAATGTGGAGCAGAGGTTCATTTTTATGATCCTGTCGCAGGAGATAATTTCCTCCAGGAAATGTCCCAATATGGGCATAAACCCAAACAGTTTACATCAAAGTATGACTGCTTAAATGACTCTCATGGGCTTATTACCGTCACTGAATGGCGGGAGTTTAAGATCCCAGACTTTGGTGAAATCAAGAAAAGACTTAAATATCCGGCCATTTTTGATGCGAGGAACCTCTTTTCTACGGAAAAAGTCCTAAAAGAGAATTTCCTTTATTTTGCTATAGGTAAAAAAATACCTCATCAAGATATTGATTTGGAGAATAAAAAAGAGTATCTTAATCCGATAAATTAAGTGGGGATGTAGCTCAGTTGGGAGAGCATCTGCTTTGCACGCAGAAGGTCGCAAGTTCGATCCTTGTCATCTCCACCATTTTTTTTCAAATTGCCTAGTTCTATTTCTTTTTCGCTAATTTAAAATATTCATCGGCCTTTTTAGTGTTGCCCTCTTTTTGGTAAATAAGACCAATATTTTTACAGGATAAAGTTTCTTGTAGATTACAGGCCCTTTTAAAAAAAGTGAGTGCTTTAGTTTTATCACCTTCCCCTTGGAAAATGGCCCCAAGATTTCTACAGGCCAGAGGGAAATTAAGATCACAGGAGGTTTTATAATATTTTAACCCCTCTTTTTTATCACTACTGCCATAAAAAAATGATCCAACTACAAAACAAGACTTACCAGATTTTTTTAAGCAAAATTTATTGTAATGCTTGAAGGCCTGATCTTTGTTGTTGTCCTTAAAATACTTATTACCAACCGTGATACATGAATTTTCATGGTTTAGATCACATCCCTTTTTAAAATATTTAAAACTCTTCTCCAAAGATTCTTTTTTCTCTTTAAACATTACTACACCTGCATGGTAGCAACTCTCTCCATTTTTTTGACTACATTGATTATCTAATTTTTTAAAATCTTTAACAGTATATTTGGCCTGGGAAATTGAGGAATAAGTTAAAATGATTAAAAGGTGAATAATAAATAGATTTTTCAAATTAGGTCCAAGGTTAGAGATAATTTTATTATCTTAAATATTTAAGGACATAAATTCAATTAATCGGAGATGAAAATTTCTCAGTGTAGCGCGGTGTTTAAAGAAAGGGGCCATAAATGGCCCCCAATTAATTACTTTGTAGCTGGTTTGTAGCCTACATAACCTTCCGGAAGCTTTCTCTTCCATCTAAACACGATATTTGGTCTGAGCTCGAAAGAAGCAAAGAAAGGCACAGCAAGTCCTACAATTCCTTCAACCTTTAAAGAGATGAAGTTCATGTAAAAAAAGGAGTCATTTATATCTGAGATATTTGCTCCCTTGTAATCATAGTCTTCCACGTAATTTGCCTGAGAGCTCATTTCCTGGTGAACAAAGTCCCCTAGGGAAGTGAATTTAGCATCTTCAGCAAATAATGCCAGAGGGCCTATGAGAAAAAATATTGTTAAAATTAGTTTTTTCATATCAATTCCTTTTTATTTGTTTTTGTTTACCCAAAAAAGTAGCAACAGAGGTTTTGCAAAAATCTTGGCCGGTCCTACACTTCCCCCGAGAGAGAAAACATACGCAGACTTTATTTTTGATACAATCCACTTAGACTCTTTACCTTTTGCTTTTCTTCTTTCTGCTTTTTTATGGATCTTATTAGTAGTTTTGTAAGCAAATTTCATTGCTTTTTTCAAACCTTTTCGAACTTTCTTTCTGGCAAGTTTGAAAAGAGATTCTTTGATTCCTTTATCATAGTTTAATTTTGCTGATTTAGCATAACCAAAGTTAGTGGAATCATTATCTACGATAAGATTGATGGGTCTTTTTGCCGATTTGTCCAAAGCGCTTGGAGAGGTTCCATCTTTAAATCTTTTGAAATAAAATATTGGTATAACTGATCCACTGAAAGAGGCAACACCAACATTTCCACTAGCTCCAAATCCAACGGCCATACCTACTAATTTAAAAGTGAAGTCATGGTCTTCTGGGTTCCATTTATTTTCCAGATCTTCATAGGCCTTGGTCACTTCAAAGGAAAGGTCATGTAAAAGAGTTTTTGTGCCTTCTCGAATTTTCTTTCCTCTCTTGGAAAGAGATGCGTGATTTGCCATCTTATTTCCAGCAGGATTTTTGCTCATGATTCGAACAAATTCTAGACGAACTCTTATGGCCCCACCAACTTTCACTAAAACACCAACTGCTGGAACAAGAGATCCAGTAGCTGAAAAGTTCATGTCAAGTCTGACTTTAGCAGGTCTCCAGATGTATTTTGATTTGACGGATTTCATACCTTGAGTATAGGCGTAAAAATCTTCTGAAGCCGATTTCAGGTTTTTTCTGAATTCTTTTTCATCTTTAATCTTTTTAGAAGCGACCAATTGCTTAATGACTGGTTCTAACTCATTGGCAAGATCTTCTTGAGAAGATTGATCTGTAATGGTTACAGTTGGAATGGAAGATTCCAGATTTTCTTCTTTTACAGCTTTCTTTTTCTTTTTCGCCCAGTAGACTTCTAGAGCTTTAGTTCCCCCAAAGGCAAGAAGTCCGATTTTTCCAGAAAAACCTAGAGCAATGGATGTCTTGAATCCACCAAGATGCCATCCGTTTTTGGTAGCTTTATTTAGAGGATCATTTTCATAATCATCTAGCGCCCCTAGAGATGAACCTACCATGTTGGTAAAGAAATCATCGACAGAATTTAGTGAGTCACTAGTATTTGCCTTATCAATGCTTAGTCCATTTTCCGGCAGAGCATGCCAGTAAGAACTTAGGTGTCCTTCTTTTGCAACTGAAACTGTGCTTAAAAGCGAAAGAAGAAGGGTTGTTATTAAAATATGTTTCTTCATTGTATTCTCCTATTTCATAAAGTAGAGGTCAAAATAAGGGTTGATAGTGGCCTTAACCAACTCACCAATTCCAACCTGCATTTTAACCGCAAGACCGATATCAAATTGTTTAAATTCAAAGTGTTGTTCTGATCTGTATTGATTTTTAATTGCTGGAAGAACTTCCCCACCAACCTTGTTCAATACTTTGGTAACACGCTTGCTCCAACGCTTCGATTTCATTGGGATAACAATTTCCTCACCTGCTTCATCCAGTCCAATAAGTGCAATATTGTCGCTGGCAAAAACAGGAGTAACCATTGTCAAAAGAATTAAAGTTAGAAATAACTTTTTCAAATCAGACTCCTTTTTTGAGTTAAGTATTTGTGAAGATATATATCACTTATTGAACTTGGATAAAGTGATATTGGTAAGTTTTACAGGAAAGAAAAGTGGTCTTTTATGCTAGGCATGATGTAGGTCATTTTTTCTAGGATAAATAGCTTCTTTACCTCACTTTTGATTATGATGGGATTCACTATTATACAAAATCAAAAAACAGGCCCTAAAAATATCTAAATTCTATTTTTAGGATTTATAGAAAAAATACTATTTTGCACCACAAAGTTTTTAATAAAAAATCATGCATGGCATGCTAACTTTAGGTAACTCTCTAAGGGTAAAAAAAAAAGAATTCAAGAGTAAAAAAAAGATATATGAGATAAATCACTTTTTAGTATTCAAAAGATCACATTGTTAATATAGTTTTATCTATACTCTAACTTCAATTTTTACTTCTAATTTTAAAAAAAGTGAGTCCATATATGAGGGTCTTCCTTATACTGCTTTGTCTTTTTTTCCTTTCACCTAATATATTCTCTATTGAGCCGGCGGAGTATTTTACTAAGAAATGCATGAGTTGCCATACGGTAGGACAGGGAGATGATGTTGGTCCTGATCTTAAAGGGATAACTAAAAGACGAGATAAAAAATGGTTAATTCGTTTTATTCAAGAGTCCCAGTCGATGATTGAAGAAGGTGACCCGGTCAGTAATCAACTGTTTGAAAAATATAAAAGAAAGAAAATGCCTGATCAAGAGCTCGATGATGATGAGGTGGAAGAACTGTTGGCCTATATAGAAAGTGGAAAGGTAAAGGATGCAGTGGCAAATATGCGCTCCGCACTTGATGCAAATCCCTTTGAAATTCAAAAAGGGATGGAGCTTTTTACTGGAAAGTTAAAGTTATCTAAGGGAGGCCCTTCTTGTATTTCTTGTCATGAGGCCGGTAATTTAGGAGTGCTTGGAGGAGGGAGTTTAGGCCCAGATCTCACCAATGCTTATTCCAGTTATAACGATAAGGGACTTTCCAAAGTAATTACCAAAATTAATTTTCCTACCATGGTCAAAGTATATAAAAAACGCGGTTTAACTGAAGAAGAGGCCTTTCAAATTAAATCTTTTCTTTGGACCACTGACCGGCAGGAAAAAGAAGATCATGGTAATCAGAAAAAGTTTTTCTTCTTAGGATTGATAGGCTTCCTTCTTGCTTTAGGGGCCTTGGATCTTCTGTGGAAAAAAAGAACTAAAAAATCTCGTAGGCAGCAATAGGAGAAGATGATGACTTGGATTGATGACATTGTTTCACCCAAGACAAGATTGTGGGAAGAGTTTTATCGCAACAGATTTCAACACGATAAGATTGTACGATCTACCCATGGTGTTAACTGTACTGGAAGTTGCTCATGGAATGTCTGTGTAAAAGACGGAATAGTTACCTGGGAACTTCAGGCGGTGGATTATCCCCACTTTAATAAAGATGTTCCGCCATATGAACCAAGAGGTTGTCAGCGAGGAATTTCTTTTAGCTGGTATCTTTATAGCCCTATCAGAATTAAATACCCTTATATTCGTGGCGTATTGATGGATATGTGGCGTGAGGCACGAAATAAATTTGAAGATCCCATAGAGGCATGGGCCTACATCCAAGCAAATAAAAACATGCGAAAACGCTATCAAAAAGCGCGTGGTAAAGGCGGATTTAGACGGGCCAACTGGGAAGAGATGTTAGAGCTTATTGCAGCTTCTAATATCTATACTATTAAAAAATATGGGCCAGATCGAATCACTGGATTTTCTCCTATCCCCGCGATGTCTCAGATAAGTTATGCAGCGGGTGCAAGGTTTCTACAATTGATGGGAGGAGTGAACCTCTCTTTTTATGATTGGTATTGTGACCTTCCCCCAGCATCTCCTGAAATGTGGGGTGAGCAAACTGATGTTGCTGAATCGGCCGATTGGTATAACTCTAAGTTTATCGCCATCATGGGTGCCAATCTCAATATGACCAGAACTCCTGATTGTCATTTTATTCCAGAAGCACGAACCAATGGCTCAAAGGTCGTAGTTTTTTCTCCCGACTTTAGCCAGGTGGCCAAGTTCGGTGACGAATGGGTTCCAGTTCATGCCGGGCAAGACGGTGCTTTTTGGATGTCAGTCAACCATGTTCTTCTAAAAGAATTTCATCACGAACAACAAATACCTTATTTCTTAGATTATCAGAAAAAATATTCAGATAATCCATTTTTGGTTGTAGTGGAAGAGGGAGCTAATGGGTACCGTCCAGGGCGCTTCTTTCGTGCTAATCAAGTAGAAAAGTATGCTGGGGAAGATCTCGGAGATTGGAAATTTTTAGTCTTTGATGAAGACAGTAAAGATTTAAAACTTCCTAAGGGAACTCTTGGTCATCGTTGGCAGGATAAACAAGGGCAATGGAATCTTGAATTAAAAGATGGTAAGGACGATTCTCCAATTAATCCGACCTTGACTCTGTTAAATGACAGTGATGACGTCCTGCAGGTAGAATTTACAGAATTTGGTATTGATAAAAAATATAAGCGTGGAGTTCCAGTAAGATATATCACCAACACTGAAGGCAAAAAGGTTGCGGTTACCACAGTTTATGATCTTTTAATGTCCCAATATGGGGTCTCCCGAGGTCTTGAAGGAGATTATCCATCTTCTTATGATGATGAAACCGGATCTTATACTCCCGCCTGGCAAGAACGTTTTACTGGAATTGGTAAAGACACAGTTATTAGATTTGCCCGCGACTGGGGAAATACTGCTAAAGCAACAGATGGTAAGTGTTCAGTCATTATCGGTGCCGGTGTTGATCACTGGTATCATAATAATTTAATTTATCGTGCAGCTATGAACGCGCTAGTTTTTACCGGATGTGTTGGTAAAAATGGTGGAGGACTTAATCACTATGTTGGACAGGAAAAATTAGCTCCGGCCGCACCTTGGGGCTCAATTGCTTTTGCTAAAGACTGGCAAGGGCCTGCCCGATTGCAAAATGCTCCCTCTTGGCATTA
Organism: Campylobacterota bacterium; assembly: GCA_003650125.1. Taxonomy (GTDB): domain Bacteria; phylum Bdellovibrionota; class Bacteriovoracia; order Bacteriovoracales; family Bacteriovoracaceae; genus SMWT01. The sequence goes on along the minus strand of QNFX01000051.1, from coordinate 5,342 downwards.
TATGCACACTGATCAGTGGCGCTATGATGGAGATTATCATGAAATAAATGCTTCGCCGGAAGAGCATCCCATGTCTACAGGACATACTGCTGATTTAAATGCGAAGGCAGTTAGAAATGGATGGCTCCCGTTCTATCCTCAGTATAAGGAAAATACTCTAGACCTATGTTCAGAGGCCCAGAAAAATGGGGCGACCAATGATGATGAAATTAAAGAATTTGTTTTTAATAAAATAAAAAATAAGGAAGTAACTCCGGCGATAGAAGATATTGATGCCGAAGAGAGTTTTCCACGAGTTTGGTACATCTGGCGGGGAAATGCCATTGGAACATCTGCTAAAGGACATGAATATTTTCTAAATCATTATCTCGGAACTCATACCAACAAAATTGCCGATGATTGTGCCCAAGATTCCGTTAAAGAAATTAAATGGCATGAAGAAGCACCTACCGGGAAAATGGATTTGGTGGTCGACATCAATTTTAGAATGGACACTAGTGCCCTCTATTCAGATATCGTTCTTCCAGCGGCCTCTTGGTATGAGAAATTTGATCTCAATACCACAGACATGCATACTTTTATTCATCCCTTGGCCGCGGCGATTGCGCCAGTATGGGAGTCTAAATCAGACTGGGCAATCTTTAGAGAGATGGCCCGAAAAACTTCCGAGCTTGCGAAAAGATATTTTACCGAACCGGTAAAAGATATTGTCACTGTTCCACTGCTACATGATTCTAAAGATGAGCTGGCGCAACCAACTATTAAAGACTGGGCCAAAGGGGAGTGTGAACCAGTGCTTGGGAAATCCATGTATAAGTTGGTGGTCTGTGAAAGAGATTATACTAAGATCTATGACAAATTCTGCTCTTTTGGTCCTAATGCTCGTAATAAACCAATAGGTGCCCATGGTGTCAGCTATTCGATAACCGATTTTTACGACGGCATGTTAAAGACCCATCCCACTCATGAGTTTGATGGTAATACTTACCCCTCCCTTGAAAATGATATTGATGCTTGTAATGCTATTTTACATTTGGCATCTGAAACGAATGGTGAGCTAGCGTATCGGGCATATGAAAATGTTGAGAAAAAAGTAGGACTACCTCTAAAGGATATCGCTGAAAAAAATCGTAGTATCAGGATGCAATTTACCGACATTCAGGCGGCACCAAAAAGAATCCACTCAAGCCCCATCTGGTCGGGATTAATTGAGGATGGACGAACTTATTCTGCCTTTACTTATAATGTTGATCGAATGGTTCCTTGGAGAACCTTAACTGGAAGACAAAGTCTATACCTAGATCATGAAGGATATATAGCTTTTGGGGAAAATCTTCCAACTTATAAACCATCTCCTAGTCCTGAGGCCTATGGAGATCTCAGAAAAACTAAACCAGAAGGAAATTGTCTAAGACTTAATTATCTTACTCCTCACGGCAAGTGGCATATTCATTCCACCTATGGAGATACCCTGAGAATGTTAACTCTTTCCAGAGGAACTGAACCATTTTGGATTAGCCCGGAAGACGCGGATAAACTGGAAATTAAAGATAACGACTACGTAGAAGTATTTAATGACCACGGTGTAGTTGTAACCAGGGCCAATGTCAGTGTTAGAATTCCACCTGGTGTTTGTATTGTCTATCACGCTACTGAAAGAACTTACTCAGTTCCCAAGTCTCCCTTAAGAGGAAATAAAAGAGCGGGTATGAATAATTCTTTAACCCGGGTTCATTTAAAACCTAATTTGATGCTTGGTGGATACGCACAGTTTACTTACCACTTTAATTATTGGGGCCCCACAGGGGTTAATCGGGATACTCACATATTGGTTAGGAAATTAGACAAGGTTACTTGGTAAAAAAGGAAAGGTTTAAAAATGGATATTCGGGCCCAAATCTCAATGGTTTTTCATCTTGATAAGTGTATCGGGTGTCATACATGTTCTATCGCCTGTAAAAATGTTTGGACTGACCGCAAAGGTGCAGAATACATGTGGTGGAATAATGTAGAGACCAAGCCAGGCACTGGTTATCCTCACCGCTGGGAAGATCAAGAAGACTATAAAGGTGGCTGGGAGAAAAAGGGTGATAAAGTCGAGCTCAAGGGTGCAGGAAAGTTTCGAGGTTTGAAAAATATATTTCATAACCCCAGTCAACCAGTAATGGATGATTATTATGAACCCTGGACTTATAAATATAGTGATCTTATTGATTCTCCAGAAGGGGACGACCAACCCACGGCACGTCCGGTGTCTCTTATTACGGGTAAACATATTGATCTTAAATCAGGCCCTAATTGGGACGATGATTTAAGTGGATCAGAGATATATGCCAAAAATGATCCGAACTTTTCGGTCTTAGATAAACAGGAGCAGGAAGATTTATTTAAGTTAGAAAAAATGGTGATGAGTTATCTTCCTCGTATTTGCAACCACTGTCTCAATCCAGCTTGTCTCGCCAGTTGTCCTTCCGGGGCAATTTATAAAAGAGGTGAAGACGGAGTAGTTCTCATAAATCAGGAAGTCTGTCGTGCTTGGAGAATGTGTGTAACTTCTTGTCCTTATAAGAAATCTTATTATAACTGGAGTAGTGGTAAATCAGAAAAATGTATTCTCTGTTACCCACGAATCGAAGCTGGTGAAGTTCCAGCTTGCATGCATTCATGTGTAGGACGAATTAGATATTTAGGTGTTCTACTCTACGATGCTGATAAGCTGGAGTCAGTTGTTCATATGGATGAGAATAAATTAATCGACGGCCAGATGGATGCCATTGTTAATCCACATGATCCTGAAATTATCGAACAGGCACGAAAAAATGGGATACACGATTCCATGATCGAGGCGGCCCAAAAATCGCCTATTTATAAATGGGTAAAGGAGTGGGGACTTGCTCTTCCTTTACATGCAGAGTATCGAACTATTCCCATGCTTTTTTATGTACCGCCTCTCTTACCTATAATGGGGAATGTAAGTGAGAATATCTACGATAATAAAAATGAAACGTATTTCACCAGCATTGATCAATGTCGACTTCCCATAAAATACCTTGCCGGTCTTTTTTCTGCTGGAGATGAAGGGCGAATTCGTCATGTGCTTAAAAAATTAATGGCGGTACGAATTCACCGGCGTGGAGAAAGTGTTGGAGATATTGAAAAAGAATATGTTGCTGGCGCTTTAAAGGAAGTTGGGATGAGTCCAGAAATGGGAGAGGCCATCTATAAACTCTCATCTTTGTGTACTTTTGAAGAACGATTTGTTGTTCCTGCTTCTCATCGAGAAGAGGCCATTGAGATGACTAAAATGGTTCTAGAACAAAAAGGTGAAGTCGGGTTTGGCTTTTCCGATAGACCGGATAGGGTTTTATAGTATGAATACATTTGAACCTCTCGCTAAAATTATTAGCTATCCAGATGCTAACTTTAAAAAAAACCTTGGAAAGGTCTTAGCTGATTTAAAGGATTCAAATGCCTTTGAATATTTAGACAAATTTGACAAGGCAATTGCGAATCTAAATTTAGCGGACTTAGAAGAGAAATATACCAAGACCTATGACATTCAAGGGCAATGTTGTTTGGACGTGGGATATATCCTTTTTGGTGAGGACTATAAAAGGGGACAGTTTCTAGTAGAGATTAATAGACTAGCAAACGAACACCAAATTGATACTGAGTCTGAATTACCTGATCACTTGCCCAATATGCTTAAGATCCTTGCTAAAATGAATGAACCGGAAAAAAAGGAATTGATTGAAAAAACTCTTCTTCCGGCACTAGAAAAAATGTTGGAGAACTTTGGTCATAACAACAATCCATTTTCTCTACCCTTAAAAGCGATTGAAACCTATTTGCATGCCAGTTTTAATATTGACAGAAAAATTTTTGGAGGGCCTGTATTATGTTAAACCTCTTTCTTTTTGTGATACTTCCCTACGTTGCCATCATTTTGGAACTGGTAGTCTCGATTTATCGCTATTATAACAATAGTTATAAATTCTCTTCACTCTCTTCTGAATTTTTGGAGAGTGACCAGCTTTTTTGGGGATCAGTTCCTTTTCACTACGGGATTATCACTATTTTACTTGGGCATGTAATCGGATTTTTATTTCCCAGTCATGTATTGGCCTTCGGTGCTGTTCCAGTAAGACTTTTAATCATTGAAGTAACCGCCTTGATTTTTGGACTTTTGGCCTTGTTTGGTCTCATCATGTTGGTAAAAAGAAGGATGACTGATCCCAGGGTTCAGGTGGTTTCTACAAAAATGGATTTTTTCATTTTAATTCTTCTGCTTCTCCAAGTCGCTTCTGGCGTGGGAACTGCAGTTATGTATCGTTGGGGAATGAATTGGTATGCAATTTCCATGGTTCCATATCTGAAATCTTTGGTTTTCTTTAAACCAGATATGAGCTATGTGGCCTCCATGCCGTGGATGGTGAAGTTTCATATAGTGAATGCTTTTTTAATTATAGCGGTTCTGCCCTTTACTAGGCTGCTCCACTTTTTAGTATTGCCAGTTCATTACTTATGGCGATCCTGGCAGGTGGTAATTTGGAATTATGATAGAAAAAAAATCCGGAAGTCCAAGTAGGTTTATAAATGAAAAAAATAGCACTACTTCTTATTACAGGTATCATCATCGGTCTAACTGTGATCTTAACTAGAACGGGTAGGGAAATGAATTTTAACAAGGGATATGAGCCACAACAGCCCATTAATTTTTCCCATAAAATTCATGCAGGTGAGAGGGAAATAAAGTGTCTCTATTGCCATTTTGCCGCGGAAAAGGGCCGTCATGCGGGGATACCTCCAACTGAAATCTGTATGAATTGCCATGCCAAGATTAAAAAAGGTTCGGAAGAAATTGATAAATTAAAAGACTATATCAAAAAAGGAAAAAATATTGAATGGATTAAAGTTCATCACTTTCCCGATTTCGCTTATTTTAATCATAGTCAACATGTCCGGGTAGCAAAACTCGATTGTCAAAAATGTCATGGGCCTGTGGAAACTATGACTAGGGTAAAACAACAAAAAACATTGAACATGGGTTGGTGCTTAGATTGTCACAGAGAAAAGGGTATTGCACCTCCTAATGATCATAAAAGCAAGGCCGGCGGCGACTGCGCTCGCTGCCATTACTAAATTTTGGGTTTAATATGGAAAATGGTAATCAACCTTACTGGCAAGATGTAGAGAACAAGATTATTGATTCTGCTGTTTTAAAGTCAGAGTTTTCCGAAGGGGAACTTAACTTTGATATCGGAAGTATAAAAAAGAGTCGCCGAAATTTTTTGCAAATAATGGGGTTTTCTTTTACCGCTTTGCCTTTGGCCGGTTGTTTT
>QNFX01000050.1 GCA_003650125.1 Campylobacterota bacterium | reverse complement strand
GAAGAAGAAGAAGAAGAAGAGGAAGAGGAAGAACTTGAACCCGCGCGAGAAGAATCTCAGGTACTAGAAACTTTTACTCCCCCACCTTCTGCTCCTTCGACCTCCACACCAAGCGGTATGGCCGAAGTACAAGATTTTGCCAAAAATATTTCTGTCGGCCAGGCCTTAACTCCCGGAAATCCCCCCTTTAGTATCATCTTAAGAAATATTAAGTACTCTGAAGATGCAGAGGATCTTTTAAGGATTTTAAAAGAGTATGGGATCGCCAATGATTCAAACCAAGATGTTTTCCAACAAGGCCTAGATACAGGCTCTGTTCTTATTTCACAAATCTCTGAATATGCAGCAATAATCCTTACCCATAAGTTCAGACAATTTGATTTAGAAATTCAAATGGGCCTATCTGACGAAATTCACCCTCCAAAAGTCAAAGAAGGAAAAGGCCTGATCTCAAAAATAGGGGTTGATCAAAACAAAGAGGAAAACGCTGATCTAAATACAGGTGTTGATTCACCTGAAATCATTTTACTTAGCACCACACCGACACTTGAAAATTATAAAATCAATAGATACATAGGGATTATAACCGAATCTACAAAAATATCAGAAGAGGATGCACAGCAACTCCAAGAAGGCCTTGATCAAAATTTTGAAGCACTAACCGACAAATTAAAAGACAAGGCATTCAAACTAAGAGGCAACGCCGTAATTGGCATCACCTACCAAATGTCTCCTCTCATTCCCGCTAAAGAAAAAGGTTACACCGTAACTTGCGCGGGAAACGTTGTTTGGGTTTCCCCATTAGAAAGTTAATATGAAAGCTGCTTTTGAAAATATAAAAGAATACTATGAAGTTTTAATAGTCGGTGGAGGAATCGTTGGGGCCGGAATTTTTCGTGACCTCTCTTTACATGATACTAGCTGCCTTCTAATCGATAAAAAAGATTTCAGCTCCCAAACTTCTCAAAGCAGTTCTAAAATGCTTCATGGCGGGATCAGATACCTAGAAAATTTTGATTTCAAGCTTATCTGGGAGGCCTTACATGAAAAGAACCTGTGGTTAAAATTGGCACCTCACCTATGCTATTCTCAAAATTTTGTCCTACCTATCTACGATAATTCAAAATGGCCACTTTTTATGATGCGTTTTGCTCTATCTTTATATGATTTTCTATCCGGCTATGAAAATATAGGACATGAAATCATCTCCAAAAGAAAATTAATAAAAAAAATCCCAGGCATTAAAGAAAACGGATTAAAAGGTGGAGGTACATATCATGATGCCATAATGGATGATGCCAAGATCACCCTTGAAGTTATCTTTGATGGCCTTAAAAATAAATCATGTAATGCCATCAACTATATTGAGTTTTTGAGTTTTGAAAATAAAGGGGAAATTAATCTAGTCCACATAAAAGACACCCTCACGGGAATAAAAAAGACTATTAAGGTAAAAGAATTGATCTTTGCTATAGGCCCTTTCACTGATCAACTCTTAGGAAAACAAAAAAATCTTAATTGGAATCCTATCTTATTGCCTTCTAAAGGATCCCATCTTTGGATTGATAAAAAACACCTCCCTATTGAATACCCGATAGTGCTAAATACTAATGATAATCGAGTAATTTTTGTCATCCCCCAACAACAAGCAGTACTGGTCGGAACTACTGAGGAGCCTATAGAACAAGACATGTTTGATGTTAGGCCCTCTAAAAATGAGATCGAGTATCTTCTTAAGAATTTAAATAATTATTTTCCTGGATATACTATTGATAAAAATAGTGTTCTTAGCTCTTTTTCTGGCATTAGACCTTTAGTAAAAGGTGATTCTGATGATTTAGGAAAGACTGCCAGAACTGAAAAAATTTATCAACCCTATCACAATGTTCATGTCATTGCCGGTGGAAAATACACAACGTTTAGAGTTATGGGACAGGGTATTTCTCGAATAATTATAGGAAGAAAAAAAATGCCCTACAACCATAAATTAACTGAAAGCACTCTAAAACGTCCTCTACTCGTCCCGGCCTTTAAACCAGTCCCCCTAAATGAAGAGCTTATTTTTAAAATTATTGAAAGAGAAAAAGTTCGGACCTTTGAAGATTTAATTTATCGCAGAATCGGCATTGAATCTAAAAAACACTGGAAATCTGAAATGGCCGAAGGAAAAAGCTTTGATGAGTTTTTTCTTCCCCTCGTAGAAAAATTATCTAAAAAAATAAAAATTACCCGGGAAGATGTCTTAAGCTACTTTGCTTAAAATCTCCAAGAGGCCCCTATTCTAAATCTTGGCCCTGAAGTTTTATAGCTACGTACTAGACCGCCTTCAGTAAAAGTAGAATCACCACTGCGAGAAAAATACTCTATAATCCCTCTAAGTCCTAAACCTGCTTTGGTATACCACTTAACCCCTGCTCCAAAATTCCAACTAAAAAAGGATGTCTCTTCAAGATAAGCTCTAGTTCCTTCAACCATAGTAAATTGTCGAACCCCTCCGCCAAACCCCAGACCGATAAAACCTATTAGAGCATCAAATGCAAAGGGATCATTTAAAAAATGCCAATTGGTGCCCAAACCAAGGCCAAACGTGTCCTTTGGATACGAACCTTCCCAAAAAGTTTCATTCTCCATACTGGTGGAACTCCACTCAATGTTAGCGAGGAAGGAAAATCTTCGCCAGAGATTATCAGACGATGGATTATACCGCTCAACTCCTAAAATTAAGTCAAAATTTGAAATACTATTTTCTTTAGTCTCCTGTCCTGACATTTCGATGGTGTTTGTGGTGCCAATATAACTTAAGGTTCCCACAACTTCCCAAGGAGACCAGTTCATAATTCCCCGGCCCTGACCTAGAGAGTCTCCTCTCGTGTCCAAATTTCTATAAAATTTATTCCCACCTATTTCTTCGGACTTGTCTTCTACCACCACCTCTCTATCATCAACTTTAGTATCCTCTTCTGTATCTAAAATCCTCACTCTAGCTGGAATCCCATTTTTTGGAGCTAGCTCTTTTGATTTGTCTTTAGTTAGTTTCATCTCAGGAGTAATTTTTAAATTTAAAACTTTATTCTCTTTGAATTCTTTTTCACTTATTATTCTATAAATTGACCAGACTGACCTAGCAGGTGAAATTTTAGAAAGCTTACCCCGGGCCAAGACGCCTGATTGATCAAAAAACTTGGCATGATCTCCCTCTACCAGTCCATCCTCAATCCCGCGATTTATAAGTATTGTCCTTTTAGATTTTGATATCTTTAAAATTCTTAAAGTCAGCTTTTCATCAACATCGAGAGAAAATCCAACCAAAGGTATAAGGGCCAAAAGTATTAGCAATGACTTCACAAAAATTCCCCTTATATCGTAAAATTTAGGCCTATAGACCATCTGACTTCATCCATATTAATGTTTCCTCTTATATCATCTAAGAGAGTCTCCATAACCGTCAATTCCGTATTTAAATAACTAAACATAAAGCTGAGTCCCCAGGCCAAATCATTGTTGACCTCACCATCATCAAAGCGATATTTAAACTCCAAATAATACCAAGGAAAGCTTCTCAACTGATAATTATAAGATTTCGTAAAAGAGGCTGCATCCAGATAGGCCTCTCCCAACCTACCCCCAACCCCTAGGTGACCTAAAAATTTTCCCAGATTAGAAGGTAAGTTTAAAAAATACCAACTAGCAGATAAATTCAAAGCGAACTGATTCGATCTGATATTTTCCGCCCCCATTTCATAATAGCCATTACCATATTCAAAAAAGGCCTCAACAGAAAAGGAATCAAGCACACGAGTTAACCTCATTAAGTGTAATTCATATCCGACGGACCAAGAATACCCATCGGCCTGATTTGAATCAAAAGGGGCATTTTGAGCACGTGGAAAAGACTTATTAAAACGCAAAACAAATTCATCCATGAACCTATTTTCCATGGCAAACTCTTGTCGCTTCTTCTCCTCTACCATACCCGTTTCAAGAACATATCTTCTCAGCTGTCTATCATCGAGATCTGCGGACCAAAGAGGGCCTTCTCTTTCCCTCATACGGACAAATTTTTTATCAATCATTCTCTTGCGATCTAGCGATTCCATCTTCTTATAATTCGTGCGCTTAATGACTCCATTTGCAGTGGATCCAATTAATTCCGCCTTAGATTTTTTCTGAATAATGCTTTCCGGTACCGGAGTTTTAAATTCTCCTATTTTTTTATTTTCTAATACTTCATCATATTCTTCCACTGCCTGAAGTCCATCATCTAACCACGTAGTGTAATCGATCGTTTCTACAGTAAAATCTTCCCTCTGGGGGGACACTTTTAATGCTGGCCCTTCTCGATGATCATCTTCTAGCTTGACTACTCGATCAGGCACACCGCCTCGTCTCAGCTCATTTTCAAAATCTGAAACCTTTTGTCCCTTAGAAAGAACCACTTTTTTCCGCTTAATCTTTTCTGGAATACGACCACGAAGGAAATTTTCATCTGCAAAAAAAGACAATGTCTGATTATTTTTAAGCGCCTCTGGCCTTTTGATATCCCTTAAAATCCAATAAGATTTTTCCGGTAAAACCCTGACTACTTCCCCAATTGCCACTTTTTCATTTTTATAGACAAATACACCGGTAGTCCCCTTACGGATCCCTTCAAAAACTCCCCGCGCCCAAATCATGCTGCGACCGCTTTTACTGACCTGAAGAATCTGACCTTTTTCGCTAATGGACTGGGCCGGAAAGGCAATAATCAGCAAAAATGACATAAAAAAGGACTTTAACATACTGAAATTTTAACACAGGTAAGCAATTTTTTTCTGCCAAAAGTTTAATCATCCTTAAAACTTTACCTCCTGCATGAATTCGTTTATAAAAATGTACAAATATTTAGTTTTGAGGATCTATTGTGGCGAGAAGAAGAGAAAAGAAAACATATACTTATGAGTGCACTCTAACAGGCAAGAGCTTCAAAACTACCCGTCCAGCACCTAATCCTGAGGAATTAATCTCCATCCAGGCCTATTATGAGCTTAATCCTGACAAAGATGATCGGCCTGAAAAAGTAAAACTACAACTTGCCATCGAAGAATCTGAATAAACCAAGCGCTCTTTTTATTTCATGCATATTTAAAAACACCTTCAACTTTGATATATAATAAATACTTTACTCAACTTTTTGATCAAAGGATTTAATTCATGGAAAAAAGAGATATTGTTATTATTGGTTCAGGACCTGCTGGACATACTGCTGCCTTGTATACTTCTCGGGCAAGCTTAAAACCTTTAGTGTTTGAAGGACATGAACCTGGAGGTCAACTCACTACTACAACTGAAGTAGAAAACTTTCCTGGATTTCCTGAAGGAATCCAAGGCCCAGAGCTGATGGAAAGAATGAAAAAGCAGGCCCAAAGATTTGGAACAGAATATGTACAAACTACTGTTACGTCGGTTGATCTATCAAAGAGACCATTTAAAGTTGTTTGTGAAAACAATACAGAACTACTGGCCAACACTTTAATTATTTCTTCTGGTGCCAGTGCTAAATATCTTGGAATACCCAATGAAAAAGAATTGATTGGCAGAGGAGTTAGTGCCTGTGCCACTTGTGATGGCTTCTTTTTTAAAGACCGAGTTGTTCATGTCGTAGGCGGTGGTGACACTGCCATGGAAGAGGCCAATTTCCTCAGCAAATTTGCCTCTAAAGTATTTATCCTTCACAGACGTGACACCCTCAGGGCCTCAAAGCCTATGCAAGAAAGGGTCTTTGCCAATCCTAAAATTGAAATGGTCTGGAATAGTCAGGTCGAAGAAATCCTTTTTGATGAGGTCAAAGGGGTTACAGGACTTAGAGTGAAAAATACTCAAAACGATCAAGTGGAAGAGAGAGCTACCGATGGCCTCTTTTTAGGGATCGGCCACACTCCAAATGTAGGATTTTTAAACGGCCAAATTACCCTTGATGACAAGGGTTTTATTGATGGATCAACGGCCCCACAGACTAACGTCCCAGGTGTCTTTGCTTGCGGAGATGTAATGGACCATGAGTTCCAGCAAGCGATCACGGCGGCCGGAACCGGTTGTCAGGCGGCCATGAAAGCAGAGAAATTTCTCGACGATCATAAAGAGTAGACTACTTTTTTGACAGATATGTTCATTCCTTGAAATAATTAATACGTTGCTCCAATCCAAGGAAGGAATTGATGGCCCAATTATTTTCATTCAAGGCCCTAGAGATCTATCCCCTAAAAAAATATCAAAGTCTCATCTTAGAATTAAAATCATCTTCGATTGATACCACTTGTATCAATGAGTTAGAAATATTCTTTAATTGGGTCTGCAATCATTTAGAAGTAAATTCCATTTTAATTACTTCAAAGAATTCAATCTTTTCCCGCGGGTTTGACCTTCATGAATTTAAAAAGAAATCACAAAAAGATTTCGAACAAACCTTAAATAAATTTCAACGGCTCATTTATTCTATGTTTTTCCTACCACAAACTATCATCATGGACTTTAAAGAAGAGGCCAGAGAAGCTGGTGCGGAATTTGGAATAGGCGCAGATATAAGAATTGCCAGGATGGGGGCAAAGATAAATTTTGATCATTTAACAAGAGGTCTGGTTCCCTCTTGTGGTGGGGTAGGTTTTTTGGAATCGATTATCCCACAAAGCTTTGCCAGAAGATGGATTCTCTCGGCCCAAAATATATCTGCAGCTGATCTTTTAAATAGTGGTTTCGTCCATGAATTCTATGATGAAAGCAACTTAAACTTATCCCATAATTATTTAAAAAAAATTAATGAGCATCCTCCTATCCCCCGGATACAGACCAAGAGAAGTCTTTTAGAATCCATTTTACCAAGGATTGAAAGGGCCTTAGAATTTGAGTCAAAGTTTTCTTTTGCAGGAATGAATCTAGGGGATTGGAGAAAAATCGTGGATAATAAAAAAGATCAATTCTCTTCTGCGCGTGATCTTTCCAAACTTTTAAAATTTAGTGAAAGAGCAAGGCAATAATCTCAAGTGTCTTCTTCTGGTTCTTCTTCCTTTGGAACAAAAACTTTATTGATATAGACCCTTAGTTGATTTTTTTCCACTTCGCCAATAGAGTGGATCGCGGCATTATAATTATAGAGAAATCCTTGTTTCTCAGGAAGTTTGTCTTCTTTTTCCCGGGGCAAGATTGAAATAAAACACTCAGTCGGAAAGTCTAACTTTAAGACGGTAAAAGGTTTCAGTTTATAAGTTGTTTGAATAGTAATTGTCATCTCATTAATTTGCTTAATCTTCACCTTAAAGGGATGCAAAGCAAAACTATCTTCCCTTCTTTTGCTGATATAAAATCGCTCTTCCTTGTCGCCAAAATTATATTTAGGATCGCAGGTAAGCTTATCACCTCCAGCAAGCTCAAACTTTTTGACTAGATCTAAAACTTTATTAAAATCAAATTCCTCAGAAGTACTAACTATCTTTTCGTACTCATTTTTCTTTTTTAATTCTTCTCCCGAAAATTTGCTATTAAATATAAAGATAAAGGGTGTGTAACCTTCAATCTCTTTGGCCTTTTTAATCAGTTTTGGTAAAATCTCAATCGTGTTTGAATACCCATCTTCTTTATCCTCGAAATGCTCATCAAGAGCTAAAACAACTATATCGGCCTTAGACCTTTTTATAGTTTCCATATCCTCTTTCAAATAACGATGAAATAAAATAGAAAAAGGGTAATCTTCCAAAGATTGATCTATTTGTTTTAAAAAAGTCAATTCTTGATCAACAATCAATACTTTTGTAGATTTTGGAGTACTCATATGTTGGTGTTTTTCAACCCACGCACCGATATCAACTTTCATGATATCTAATTTTTCAACGGCCTTCTCGCTTAAAGGCTCTTCATCTTCCTTTTCATCTGGATTTTTTATACCAACTCGCAGGTCCATTCGCCTAACAGGAGTTATATATTCTAAATCATAATTATTTTTGAAGTTATAATAAAAGTCTTCTTGGGAATTTCTGACAACACGAAATTTCTCAATTCCCATTTCATCACAAATTTTGGTTTTAACCACCACTTCACTATTCATTTCAAATTCGACATCAGTTTCTACATGGATATAATTTTCAGTAAAATAGTTTAATTTGACGGGTACATATACATCTGTTTCATCTTCGGCAAACTCTCCCGTGGCCCAGTCAATGGGTCTAGAATCATTTGGCCGGCATATTTTCATACTAAAATTAACTAGCCCACTAATTTCGATTCCTTTTATAAAAAAGGCATCACAGCCTCCTGTCAGCCCAGATATAACCTGGTCTCTGGTAATATCGACTCCTCCAAGGCCTATTAGCGGTTTATCTCTAAAACTATTTTCTCGCCCTAAAGCATTTGCGACAAAACTATAAAATGAATAATTAGAACTAAAGTCCACATAGTAGAGGGCATAATCAAGAGTTGATTTATCGGCGATAAATCTCCATGCATCTTCATTTTTTTTAAAGGACTTCTTAACCAGTTTAATTTCTAGATCACCATAAAATTGATTAAGGGTTTTTTCAATACCTTTTGCAAACTCTAAGTCCTCACCTAGATAAATAAATTTAATTGAATTATCGCCTTCCATACTGCTTACTTTTCGGTAGTTTATAGATGAAACTTAGAGTTCAAAAAGAGAAGAGATCTCATAACCCTTAAGGATTTCTTTGGCCCGACTAAAGTCTTTAGTCATTCCAAGAAGATACCCCCCTCCTCCAGCGCCACAAAGCTTTAAATAAAACTCCTCTGATTTAAGACCTTTTTTCCACAGTTCCTGAAAAGTTTTGGGAATCATAGGGTTAAAATAGCGGTATTGAAAATCAGAAAGCTCCCTGTAAAACTCATATAAAGAGCTGGTATCTTTCGAAAGAAAAGAAGAGATACAACTATTTGTAATAGGAGATAAAACATTATTGCACAGGTTGGAAAAATCTTGAGATTTGCATTTTTCTAAAAATAAATGAACCAAGGGCTCGGTACGCCTTTCTCGACCTGTATTTAAAAGAAAAAAAGCACCAACACCTTTGGGATAACTCGGTACCTCAGTGATTTCAAGTTTTTTATCTTTTATTAAAATAGCTTGATCTAAAAAGCTGATCAATGGATCAAGCCCGGAGCTAGCACCATGAAAATGAGACTCTAGTTCAGAAAAGTAATTTTTAAGAAGTGATATATCTTTTTCTCTTTTATATTGTTCCCCTCCATAGCGCTCAAATAAGGCCGCACACAAGGCACCGGAACTTCCCAGGCCATAACCTTTAGGAATCGTCGATTCAAAAATCAGACCTTTGATTATATCCTCAAAGAATCCTTCCAAATCTATTTCAAAAGATAGCCTTCCATTTTTATCAATTTCCCGAAGGTAGTGAAATAGCGCCATTAATTCTGGATCTTTGGTAGGGGATATTTCTTGTTTATATCCCAATCTCCCTTCAAACTTCTTGTAGGGAATGGCAAGTGCCATGGAATCTCTAATGACCGAATATTCGCCAAAAAGTAATACCTTTGAACAAAATGACCTAGTTTCCATAAGTTTCTCCCTCAAAACTTATTAATTCAGGGCCACAACCCATTTCGTCTTCTAAGACCTCTACCTCTTGTTCTTTTATGAAACTAGAAATTTTATCTTTTTGAGAATCAGGATACAAAAGGTGAATATTAGGGCCTGCATCTAAAGTAAAATAAAGATTAAGACCACTTTCTTGGCGAAAGGTTTTGATATTTTCTATTAAACTCAGCGTTTTTGGTTTCATCAGAATAAATGAAGGAGAAGATGTCATCATCAAGGCATGAAGTTCTAACGCCTCTTGCTCTACAATAGCTCCAAAGGTTTCAAAATCACCACTAGCAATCGCCTCATTTAAATTTTTATAATTTTCATTTGCCCTTTGAATTCTTCTTTCCCTGTAAGGATGATTTTCCATCAAAGCATGCCCTGCCCTACTAGAAACTTCCTTAACTCCCCGGTCGACAATTAAAATGGAATTTTTCATCCCTTTGAAGTTTTCATGGATATTTTTAATGGGAATGGCAAATTCATCAGACCAGCTGGCCATATTCCCATAAACTGAACGACAAGCACTGCCGGAACCTAATCTGGCCAGATTAGATGCCAGTTTATAAAAGTCCTCATCCATTTCATTTTTTATCAGTGAGGCCAGACAAAGCCCTAGTGCGCCCATGCTCGATGCGGAAGAAGCAATCCCTGCCGAGTGTGGAAAGGTATTTTTAGATGAAATTTTAAATTTGTATTCTTTTAAAAAAGAATAAGGCAGAGAATCTAAGTATTTTTTAATCTTCTCTTTAAAGGCCTCATTGAGAGCTCCATCAAAATAAAAATCAAGTCCTTCACCTTTTTCCCAGGCAAGCTCGGTCACGGTATAAGCATTTTTAAGAGTGATCGATAATGAGGGATTTAGTGGAAGTTGGTGACCTCTTTTACCCCAATACTTAATTAAAGCGATATTACTGGGACATTTCCAAGTTACTTTACCAAAAGAATATTTAGAGACTGAATTCATGGACATTTGCCGTCGGGTCCCCTGCAAAAAGTGAGGGTTGCTTGGTATTTAAAATTAAATCATCATAGGTCAGTAAAGTTTCACGGCCTTTAGTTTTGAAATATTCAATTGTTTCTTGTTTTGAACGATTACTCGTAACTAAGGCAAGATCACCACCCCATGCTCCAAGTGATTTGATTTGCCCCCAATAGTCTCCAAAATATAGTTCTTTAACTTTGGGCATATCCAATTTGGAAGAGATGATTCCTTCATGCTCTAAGATCAAGTTTTCAAAGTCTCTTAATTCATCACAAATTAAAAAATCATCAGTAATTTTGGTTAGAGATGATGCGATCATATTATACTGAGTACTTCTAGATTTATAGTATTCTATGGCATTGTTTGAGCTTTGCTTTCTACCAAGAGGTAGAAAATAAATTGACTCCTTAAACTCAGGATCAAAATCTACTGTATACCAGCGTGGGCCTGTCGATTCTCTTTCAAAAACTATAGGCCCCTCACTTTGAGAACAAGCTATGTCGTATCCTGATCCTAAACTAGTTTTAAAAAGCAGTTCAAAAGGACTGACATAGGCCCATTGAGCAATATTATAAATTAAGGTGGAACTACTTCCAAGTCCCCAATCAAGTGGGAATTCTAGATGAGTTTCTACTAATACATCGACATCATCTCTTAAAAAGTGAGAATTTAAATTACGTGCCTCTTTTAAAATTTTTTGCAGGTATTTATCTTTTGCTGTCGGATTTTTTTTAAGACACTCAAAACGCCAAAATTCAAACTGAGATTCATACCAAATATTCCCCTCATTATCATAACTTTTCCAAGTAAGGGTGGGATTAAAAGATTTCGAATATTTAACTGTAAGCGATTGCCCTTTTGACGTTGGTAAGGCCAATGCCTTGGCACCATCAAGGACAAAGTATTCGCTGGATAAAAGAACTTTACCATGACCATAATAATATTGGTCCACACCTAGTTCTTGTTTTTTCTCGCTGATATATTCCATTTTAGTGAATAGTCCTTAGACCCATTAGAAAGTCACGTACCTCTTTAAACGAGATCACTTTATCATTAAAATTATCCCGCACCTGCTCCTGCTCTAACTCAGTCGCGCCTAGGTGATTTAAAATATTTAAAAGGTGCATTTTCATATGCCCCCTTTGGATCCCACATGTAACAAGTGATTTTAAAGCTGCAAAGTTTTGTAAAAGTCCTACAGCACTGGCAATCATCATCAATTCTTTTGCACTCGGGTTATTTAATATTTCCAAGGAAGTTTTTGCTAAAGGATGTAGTGAAGTAAGACCACCTACTGTTCCTAAAGCAAGAGGAACATCAAGAAAGAATTTAAACTTTCCCTCTTTTAAAGTTAACTCACTCAATCCCCTATATTGCCCTTTTCTTGAAGCAAAGGCATGGCCACAGGCCTCAATTGCTCTAAAATCATTTCCCGTGGCCAGCACGACTGCATCGATACCATTAAAAATACCCTTATTATGGGTGGTGGCACGATAGATATCCATGTGAGAAATTTTAAGTGCCTGATTAAATTTTTTAACAAACTGATCCACACTCATTCCAAGCTTTCCATCCTCAAGGTCTTGGATAGGACATTCAACATAAGATCTAACTAAGCACTCGGGAGTATAGTTAGAAAGAATGGCCATTATAATTTCAATAGTTTTCTCTCCCTCACTAAGCTTTGCGTGAGAAAGGACTAATTCTCTTCCGAGGGCCTCTAAAACTGTATTAATAAAGTTGGCACCCATGGCATCACAGGTTTCAAAGGTGCAAAAAAGTTGAAATAAATTAGGGCCTGTCTCTTTAAGATCGATATCTAAAAGACCTCCCCCTCTTTTTTTCATACTTTGCAGTAAAGGCGATATATTATTTTTAAGCTCTGCTTTATTATTTTTAAAAAAGGAGAATAACTTTTCTTTATCTCCTTCCCACGAAAAGTGAACTTGCCCGACTTTTGTGCTTGCAACTACTTCAGATTTCACACCACCCCGTTTGGCCCAAAAACTTGCAGCATTAGCGGCCGCGGCCACCACTGAAGATTCTTCAATTACCATAGGAACAAAGTAAGTCTTATTATTTAATAAAAGGTTGGGCATTATTCCGTAGGGAAAATAATAATTAGTCAGAGTGTTTTCACTAAAATCATCAAATACTTTTTGTTCATCTAAATTTTGATGCCAAAAGCTTTGAAGTCTTGCTTTAACTTTTTCCGGACTATCTAAAAACTGTGATAGATAATCCAACTTCTCTGTTTTTGATTTTTTGGAAAATCCAGAAACTACCTGCAATGGTCTTCCCCTTTCAATGTTAAGTAGTTTTCTGCCAGAGCATAACCTTCAACCTGTGAAGATACGTACTCTCTTAAAGCTTCATAATCCCCTCTTGCATGTTCAAGAAAGGCCTTGGCCTGACCGATCACACAGCTCTCGGCAAAGGATTCTTTAAGATAAAATCCGTGAAGGAAATTTTGCACTCCCCCAGATATTATAAAATTTCTGCAGAGCGCCTTTTTTCCCAATACTGGCAAAATAATTCTCGCCATTTTTATCATTTCCTCATTTGTATGGCCAATATGTGCCATCTCTAAAGGACCTTTTCCACCCCTAAGAACTTCCATTTTAGAAAAATTGGTTCCCCCAAAAGCGGCAAAATCTATGGCCGCTAGAGGTAGTTTGATTAATTCGGCGAGACCCTGAGGCCCAAAACCCTGACCTACTTCTTTGACCACTACCTTAAAAGGAAAAATCTTCAGGAATTCTTTAATTGTCTCTAGGGGAGCTTGCTTTATCTGATCACCCTCAGGTTGAAGCCATTCCTGAAGTGGATTAATATGGATAATAAGGCCATCGGCCTGTAAAGATTCAATCATTGCAGTAATTTGGGCGACTTTCTTATCTCTTAAGAACTGCTCTACTTGTGCAATGCCCAAATTCGCATAGAAAGGGCGATCATCCCCTAAAAGCGGACGTAAATTGAAATCTGCAAAGTCTTTTTCACCGTAAAGAAGAGAACGACATGATCCAAGTCCCATTCCGAGTCCAAATTCGGCCACAGCACGGGCGAGGTTTTTATTGATTTCCCCAGCAGCAGAAGTCCCTCCAGTCATAGAAGAAATCCATATTGGGGCCTTAAATTTTTTCCCTAAAAATTCGACCATTTTGGGGAATTTAGAGGTGGGATGAGGTTTTAAAAGAGGCTCATAATTAAATTTATCCTCTAATAGCTCCATACTCATCTGGGATTTCTGCGTAAGATCGAGATGATCCCCTTTTCTTTGCTCTAAGTTATTAAAATCGCTCATATTGATACTTATCTTTAAGGAGTTTTGAAATTCCCACATGCGCCAATTTTTGGCAACAAAAAAATGTACTGTGTTAGAGCTTTATAGGGGAGAAATTACTAGGACAAATTCTCTTTTTAAATTTTCTAATTTCTTCAAGATATTTTTGGGAAGGCCCCTTGTTAAGGCCTCCTCTTTAGAATTTAAGTCAACTCCTAAAAAAATCTCTCGTTTTGGTGCCAGCTTGTCCAAATCTTGCAAAAGGGCCTTTAATCTATAAGGAGTATCCATTAAAATTATAGTTTGAAGGTTTTGCAGCACCTGCTTCAAGCACTTTTCTCTTTCATCCTTTTTAGCAGGAAGAAAGCCTTCAAAAATAAATTTTTTATGGGCATAACCTGAGAGGGCCAGAGCGAGAATTGTAGAGTTATAAAATGGAGTTGAAGTAACCTTTATCCCTTCCTGATGGCAAAGGTTAACTAATTCTTGCCCGGGATCACAAAAGGCCGGAAGACCTCCATCGCTCATTAAAAAAAGCTCCTTACCAGATTTCATCTTTTGAATTAATTCGCGATTTAATGCTTTTGCAGTATGCTCATTATAAAGTATTAGATCATCCACCATTTCACGGGGAAGCCCCCATCGAATCCATCTTCTACGACCGGGTTTTAAATCCTCTATGGCCACTAAATCACCTTTTTCACAGGCCGATTTCAAAAGATTCAGAGCAGTTTCTTCGAGTGGATTTTCTTCATCAATAGGAGTTGGAACCAGAGTCAACATTTTATTTTTCCGAAAAAAGTTTAAAGCTTAAAAGATAGGCCAATATCACAAGGAATGGTGAAAATAGCAAATCAAGCGAATAATGAAAGCGAAGCCTTAAAGTTGCCAAAAACATACATAAAGAGACAAAAATCATAAAATAGTAGTGATAACGATTAACTTTAAACGCCCAAAGAGTCGCCAACAAGGCCACCCCAAAATGACCACTAGGGAAACAATCGATTAGATTAACCTGCCTATCTAACACCACATTAAACAAATAACTTCCAACAACACTAAAAGGAATTTTCTCAGAAAATAGCTGTGCTTGAAAATACTGAGGTCCACTCACTGGCACCAATATATAAATGAAATGATTAATGCCCATAAAAATTAGAAAAGAGGTCACGCACATTCCCACCTTATACCTATGTTTTTCATCTAAAGAGAAAAAGAAGATCAATATGGCATAGAGACCTAGGAAATAAAAAAGAATATAATTGGCCATTATAAGGTCATTAAAAAACCATCCATAAGATGTATTGAAAGGAAAAAAGCTGCCAATAAAATCCGCTACAGGCATATTGAAGGCCAACATATCAAACTGGGCAAAGAAGAAATCCAAGCGCTTAAATTTTATAATTTCATCTAATCCTGCAATATAGGTGTAATTGTAAAGGGCAGAAAAGAGAGAGAGGCCATAGATTATGATCACTTTCAATATATCTGGTAAAAGAATCACAAATCGCCGAATAACCAGTAAAATCCCCGCAACCAGACAGGGGATCAATATTTTAGGAGAAAAATGTCCTGAAACTAAAAGACCAATAAAAAATATAAAATTATAAAGGATAATTAAGAGAGAAATTATACCAAGCCCAAAATCATCCTTAATCTTTTTCACATTTACTAACCTTTACTATCTAGATTATATTGTATTTAATATGAATTATAATTTCTACCTTATTATTCCTCCAGGAATGGAAACAATTGCCCTTCAAGAATTCAAGGAAAAATGGCAAATACATTTCCCGGACATTAATTTACCTCAATCAAATATTTCATTAGGAGGTATTGAGGTTGAAACCACGTTGGAACAGGGCCTTTGCTTAAATTATATATTAAAAATACCAGGAAGAATCCTCCTCCGTTTAGACCGTTTTAAATGTCGTGATTTCCCCAAATTATTTAATAAATTAAAAAAGACGCCTTGGAATAATTATCTCTTAGGACAAATTCCGACTATTAAAAGCTCCTCTAAAAAATCACGTATATTTGATTCGAGAAAAATTGAAAAAACAGCAAACGATGCCATCACCACCTATTACAAAGGACAACCTCCCAAAAAAAAATCGATGGAAAAAATAGATTCTGCTCCAGAGATGACCATCTATCTAAGATTTGATGATGATATTTGCACCGTAGCGGTAGATACCTCTGGAGAAAGACTTCATAAAAGAGGTCAAAAAACGTTGGTTGGAGTGGCCCCTTTAAGAGAGAACCTTGCTGCTGGAATGGTTTATTTCTTCAAGCAAAACGCACCTGATATAACTGATCTTATCGATCCTATGTGTGGTTCTGGGACAACTTTAATTGAGGCCTTCGAATTTTATAAAATTATTAAAGGGAGGGCCTTTGCCTTTGAATTTTTTCCTTCCTTTAAAGAGCTTCCAAAAATCAAAGATAGTAAAAAGGTTTTATTTGAAAATTTTATGGGGATGGACAAGGACCCCAACATAATTGAAGCGGCAAAAAAGAACTCTAAAGACATATCTTTTTTAGAGCAAGATCTTTTTACTGGAGAATCACATATTTCCATGTCTGGAGTAATTTTCAACCCACCTTATGGAAAACGAATTAAGCTTGAAACAAAGTTAGAAGATATGGCGCAACGGGCACAAGAAAAGTTCGCTCCTAAGATGTTAGGTATTTTAGTCCCCGAATCCATTCATTTTGCTCTTAAAGCAAAAAAAACGCTCTCATTTTCTAATGGTGGAATTAAAGTTAAATTCTATCTTCTTTAAATATTCTTGAACGAACTGATACGCCACCGACATGAGACATAAAAAAGACTTGGCCTGAGGAGACCTTATCAAGGGGGGTAAGAGTCGAATCAAGCATCTCTTTAACCTGGATATTTTTAATTTTCCCTTCAGGAGTTCGGATCTCGAGGTAATCTCCTGGAGAAAGTTCAGCGTTTGGTGCTTTAAACTGAATTCCCATTAATTTTTTCTTACGAACATCAATAACATCACCTAAATAATGGCCATGTCCTTTCTCAAGATTTTTGTTTTTAAGTTTTTTAAATAAAACATCAGTTTTATTGGCCTTAAAGAAACCCTTTCCAGTTTTCCGAGGATAGAGTTTCTTAATGTTTTCAATCAGCTTAACTTCACCTGTTTCAATTATTTTTTCTATTTGGGATAATATCTCTAATCCCCCTTCAAATCTTAAATCTAGACGCAAAAAGGATAATCCCATTTCTTTTAATTCACTAAGATGTTCTAGTAGAAATTGGTCCTTGGTATTATACATAAAAGTACCATGGATATTTTCCATCACAGGAAAGTTTTTATGAGGGGTATCCTCTCCAGTGGCCTTGGCCTCAATTATCCCTTCTTTGCTGCCTTTAAGAGGAGATAGCAAGGATCTTGGAGTATAAAATAAAAGAACTTTACCCAGTCCTAAAATTTCAGATCTAACTCCCATTGCCCCTAATCTTAAAAGGTATTCTTTTAGGATTTTTTTAGGCAGTTCAATTGAAAGGATAACTCTCTCTAACCTTTTTCCTAAAAGGCCGATCCATGTCTCAATTGATTTGAAATTATGATTTGCCGTCTCTAAAACGAGTTGAATATGTATTTCTGGATAATTTTCTAAAATATAATTTACTGCACCAGCATCTTGTACTCGAATGGCATAAAAATTATTTAAATCTATTTTTTTAAGAAAGCTCTTGGATTTTAGGAAACAAGTTTCCGTCATCAAGATATCCCATTCCAAGATCGGTCGAACTCCCTTTCGCCAACATTTTTCGGCCAAACAATCTAGCTCATAAATATTTAACTCTCCAGTTCTGGAAAGTTCTTTGGGGGCCAAAATCACATCGCTTACAAAGCCATTTTTTAATTCTTCCAACTTATTTAGATAGGTGACAATTTTCATAAAGACCTACCGCGAATTAAATTAAAGTTTTCTGCTCCCTCAAGATAGGGAAGTTTAACCACCATACCAGGATGGGCCTTTTTTACATCTTCCCCTAAAATATTTTTCAGTGGGTAGGCATTAAAGGTTTTTTCCTTTTCAGCAAAGGGCAAAAGTTCGAGTTGATCACTTTCATAGAAAGGATTTCGAACCTCCATTAGCATATGCTCACCTTTTTTGACCTCTACTACTTGCCCAACAAAATGATAATCTAGATCGAGGTGTTCTCTTTTATCAAAAATTGAATCCTCAGTGGCACTAGTTTTTAAATTACCCTCAGTATAATCACGGTGAGCAACTTTTCTAAGCTCCGCTTCTAACTCAGTTACAAGGTCAGAAGAGAATGAATGATTATTTTTAAAGTGGATTATTGCTTTTTTATAAGTCTTAGTAATGGTTCCCACGTAAAGATGGGTTTTCATTCGGCCTTCAACTTTTATCGAATCAATTTCATTAAGAAAAAATTCTGGAATTTGAGATATGCCCATTAAATCTTTAGAGGACATGAAAAAAGAATTT
>QNFX01000049.1 GCA_003650125.1 Campylobacterota bacterium | reverse complement strand
TGAGGGGTACAGTAATTTAGGTTTTGCTCCTGGTGGAGAAGATCCCCGTTTCACGGCCTCTAAGTTTAGAATGACCATGGAGACAGGGCCTGGAGTTTCAACTAAATGGAAATTTGTTTTCAAGCCACAATTTACCAAATTGTGGGGGCTAACAGAGCAAATGCCTTATCAAATAGGTGAAGGTCAAAGACCAACTTCAGGTGGGGTCTGGGATACTCGCTTTGATGTTCATAATGCCTACATTGACTGGAGACCCAACGATACATGGGGATTTTTGATTGGACGGCAAACGATCTCCTACGGGGATCAACTGATTATCGGTGCTCTTGAATGGCATAACGTTGGTAGGGCATTTGATGCCGTGAAGTTGGAGTTTTCATACTCTGATGATGTAAAAGTTGATGTATTTTATTCAGATGTCGTAAATAACGGTGTTAGTAGTACCGGTGATGGTAACTCAACTTTCTTTGGTGCTTATAGTCCTAATAAGTTTGGCGCTTTCTTTAGAAATACTGATTTATATTTCCTCTATAAAAGAGATCATACACAGGTGATTAGAGATGATCACTATGATGTTTGGGCGCTTGGCGGAAGAGTTAAATCTAAAGAAGGAATTTATGACCATCGAATTGAAGCAACTTTTGAAGGCGCTAAAGTAAAAGGTGAAGATCGTAATGGGGAATACCAGTTTGACGCTGAAGTAGGGCTGCAGATTAAACCTATTAAAACTAGGTTATCTGTAGAGTATTTTCAGGCATCAAAAGACTATGATCAATTCTATCCCACCGCTCATAAGTGGCTTGGTTTTGCTGACCAGTTTGGTAGAAGAAACATCAAAGGATTTAGAGTCGGTCTAATTCCTAAAATTACCAATAAGCTTAAGGCCAGACTTGATTTTCATGCTTTTTATCGTACCGATAATGATGCTCCTACTTATAATCTTCTGGGTAAGGCATACAAAGATAGTGTTGGAGACGAGAGTGAAGATTATGCGCTTGCCACCGAGTTTGATATTAAAGTTTTTTATGATGTGTATAAAAACTTAAGAGTAGAAGGTGGTTTCGCTTACGTGATGCCCAAGGGATATATGGAATCACTTGGTAGAGATGAAGACGTGCTTTGGGGATATCTCTCCATGGCCGCAAATTTCTAATTTGTGATTTAGTTGATTCCTGTATAGACTGCTTTTTTAAAAGCAATATTAAGGAATAGCTATGTTTGAAAATATTGATCTCTCAAATAATAAAAGGCCCAGTGATCCTCGTTTTGGATCCGGGCCTTCTCTCGTTCCGGTTGAGTTTATGGAAAAACTTCTCGCGACCGGACAAGACCTTTTAGGAACAAGTCACCGTAAGGCACCCATTAAAAACTTGGTTAAAGAAGTGCAAGATGGACTTAGCAAATATTTTTCACTTCCCGATGATTATAAAGTAGTTCTAGGAAACGGCGGGGCCACATTTTTATTTGATATGATAGGCCTTGGCATGGTGAAAAAGAAATCAGCTCACTTCACCTGTGGAGAGTTTTCAGAAAAATGGTTTAAAGCACACAATAAAGTTCCATGGATAGAAGCGGAGCAAATCTCTGTACCTTATGGAAAGGGAATAGATGGAAAAAATATAGCTGATGCAGATATGGTTTGTGTGACTCTTAATGAAACTTCAACCGGAGTACAGATCTCCAAACTTCCAGAAGTAGACAACGACACTATCTTAGCAGTTGATGCCACCAGTGGTGGTGGACAAATACCTTGCGATCTTTCAAAGACAGATTTATTCTTTTTTTCTCCGCAAAAAGTTTTTGCCAGTGAAGGAGGACTCTTTGTCGCCATTATGTCACCTAAGGCCTATAACCGTGCTCTAGAGATGGCAGCAGGGGATCGCTACTTTCCTGTTATCATGAGTTGGAAACTGGCAATCAACAATAGTGACAAAAATCAAACCTATAATACTCCGGCCATCGCGAGCATCTTTTTTCTAAATGAACAAATTAAGCTTATGAACTCCGTGGGTTATGAAAAGGCCTGCGAAATGGCAGAAGAGAAGGCCCAGCTTATTTATTCATGGGCAGCAGAAAAAAAATACCTCTCTTGCTATGTTGAAGAGGAAAAATATAGGTCTAGATCAGTGGCCACTATCAATGTAGATGAGAGCTTTCCCGTTACGCCACTAATTGATTGGCTAGCAGAGAAAAAGATAGCGTATGGAATAGATGGTTATAGAAAATTAGGAAAGAACCAATTTAGAATCGCTCTTTTTCACAATATTAAATATGATGATTTGAATAAGCTGTTAAATATAATCTCTCAAGCGATTGAAGCTAACTGAGATAAGCTTCAAGAAAATCTTTTTTAAATTTAGAAAACTGATTAGCTCTTATGGCCTTTCGAGCACGAGAGGCCAGATCATTATAGAAGGCCACATTGTGAATGGAGGCCAAAATAGTTCCTAAAATTTCATTTGAATCAAAAAGGTGCTTTAAGTAGGCCCTGGAATAATTTTTACAAGTATGACAAGGACAGTTTGGATCGATCGGGAAAAAATCCCTCTTGTAGTTTTTGTGTTTGATGCGTATTTTTCCCCGGTTGGTAAAAAGTGTTCCACCACGGGCAAATTTGGTCGGAATAATACAATCACTCATATCAATTCCATTTTCCCAAATCATTAAAAGATCTTCCGGATTTCCAACACCCATCACATATCGAGGTTTATCTTTTGGTAATAAAGGAGCAGTATAGCTAACCACTTCTTCCATCAGTTCAGGACCTTCACCAACAGAAACACCACCAATAGCATATCCCGGTAAATCTCTAGCACAGACTTCTTCGACACATTTTTTTCTAAGATCTTTGTAATAAGATCCTTGGATAATACCAAAGAGCGCCTGCTTAGGATTAGTCCAAGTTTTAATGCAGCGATCAAGCCATCGATGAGTTCGGTCAATCGAATTTTTTACATAACTTTCCGTAGCGGGGTAGGGAATGCACTCATCAAAGGCCATCATAATATCAGTTCCCAGATCTTCTTGTACTTTAATCGAAGTTTCTGGTGAAAGAAGAATTTTATCTCCCTTTTGATCTTTGAATTCTGCCCCTTCTTCCTTGATAGATTTTTTCTGTAGGGAAAAAACCTGAAATCCACCAGAGTCGGTTAGAATTGGCCCATTCCAGTTCATAAACTTATGAAGTCCACCTGCTTTTTTAATTAAGCTAGGTCCTGGAGATAGTAGTAAATGGTAGGTATTAGATAGAATTATTTGAGAATTACCTTCTCTTAAATCCTCCGGTTTCAAGGCCTTAACGGTACCGTGGGTTCCCACTGGCATGAATACAGGGGTTTCAATCACCCCATGAGGGGTGGTAATTTTACCGACTCGGGCACCAGAGGGATCTGTGTGCTCAAGTTCAAATTTAAAGTGCTCTTTTACCGCTTTTTGGATTTGCATGGAGACAACCTATAACACCAACTAGCAAAAATAAAACGACTAAATAACTTTTTCACTGGGAAAGACCCCCATTAATGACCTAAAATTAAGAGGATGCGAATATTTTTGATTATATTACTACTTTTAGTCTCGTGTACGAGGGCCTACCGGGGAGAGCGGGAGAGATCTGTTAGGGAGTTAAAAGATATTGCTCGCAGTTGGGAAGAGGCACAGTGGGCGGCCGAGGGATGGCCTGAGGATCAGTTTCAGCGGGCCTTGGCGGTTGATCCTAAGCTAAAACTTATGGTGCCTCAATTTGCTAAGGAAAAGCGAATTACCTGTGATGATTATGGGCCGAAATCTGGTTGTATTGTCGTTATCCATGGTGAGGTCAGAACTTTAAGATTTGCTATCGCTAAATTTACATCCAAGAGGCAGGCAAAGAAAATGGCCTGGGCGATGAAGGAGTGGTGGTTTCAAGATTATGTATTCGATAAAGTAAATAAAGAGCCAGTGTTAGAAAATTTTGTGAAAGAAGTATATGGTGCTAAAAAAGTAATTAAATTCCCTAAATAAAAACCCGAAATCTCTTTTCAAAAAAACTTAAGCGCTCGCGCCATAAAGCTATCAACTCATCATTTTCAAATTCATCTAACGTTTGATGAAAAAGGGTAAGCCATCTGTCGAGCTCTCCTGGTCGAATGCTTAAAGGTATATGAGAATTAACCAGGTTAAATGTCTCTTTTGTTTTTTCTCCCAAAAGTTGAAATTTCCAAAAAGTGACTATTCTTGGAATATGATCTTTAAAAAATGAGATATCTGGACTTAGAACATCCACTGATTTCCCTTCCTGGATCTTTCTGAAGTGATAACCAATGATTACGTCTTTAACGGCCTTTGAATAAAAAGACTCAACTATCTCTTTTATTTTATCCATGCAAGATATGTATTAAATTTGATCTAATAAGACAAGTAATTCATAAATCGTATTTATTTGCCGAAGTATGCTTTATGAAAAAAATATCCCTGCTGCTTCTTTGTATTCCCTTTTATACTTTTTGCGCTGAAAATCTGAAAATCTTAGAACTTGATTCCGGTTCGTGTTGGATAGAGGAGAGTACTTCAAAAATTGTTAGCTTTGGTGACAATAAAAGTTTTACCTTAGATGAGGACTCTGTTGAAAATATTATCTTAGTAATAGCAACAGAGTTACAAGATTATAAAATAGATATTCCTAAAAAATGGAAACTTTATTTACATTGCAATTCCTTTGCAACTCATTTGGTTTTTAAGTTTCAAGGTGTTGATGGCGGAATTTGTGCATGGGTTAGTCCTGAAGGGGAATTAGATTTTTTGGGTAATTTTAAGGGGAATAAAAAAGGATTATGTAATGGAGCGATTCCCGGCCAGTTGTTGGTCTATGGAGATACTCCATCTTTTATTGATCCAATATGGGGCCAATATATAAAAAATACTACTAATCTTAGGAAAATAATTTTAACCAAAGAATATTATTTCAAAGAAGATCAGGTAATTGAAAAATTAAAAGAGTCTTTTCCAGATCTTAAAATAGAACGAAATTATATGCTTCGCCGAGTAGGAGAGCACCTCAGATTACGATCTTCCGAGCTCGGTAAGTGACTTACCAAGAGATTTGGATTTTTTACCAAAAATTGAATTTCGCTCACCAAGCTCTGCTTCTTCTTTACATAAAATACATAGTTGAGCAGTAGGACGGGCCATTAACCTTTCAAAGGAAATATCCTCATCACATTCTTCACAATGTCCGTAACTTCCATCGAGAACTCGATCTAAACTTTTATTTATTTTCTTTAGATAAAATATATTACGGTTTCTAAATCTAAGCTCTTGGGATGCTTGAATGTTAATACTTGCCTCGTCAAGAGGATCAGCAAGCTCATTTTTATCAAGACAAAATTTTTCTTGATCTTTTTCTATTTGAAGAAGTTTAGCTCTTTCTACAAGTAGTTTATTTAAAATTTTATTTAACTTGGTAACAGGAAGAACGTCGCTTTTAGGCAGCTTCTTTTCAGATAAGAAATCTTTTTTTCGTCTCTCCATGGCAGCTTCAGTCATATCAAATTCATAACTGGTTTCATTCATCATATACACCATCTCCTTGACGTAACCCGATAGGCCCTAAATTCATTTTATCTTAAATTAGTGTTATCGAATTTACTTGGAATTTAAATTTACGTAAACAGGTAAGAGCAATAAAAAAACTTACTTTTTATTACAAGTTTTTTTGACCTATTTGCTTTGATAAGGTTCAAACTTGTCAGGAATCGATTTTGTACAGTAAGGACAATGGATCCAAAACTGTGCATCTAAAACTTTATTGCAGCCAATGCATTGGTATAAAACTTCTGTGTCAATAAACTCTGTACCGCCTATTAACAGTTCTTTCTTCATTGATTTAATCGTATCGGGGTGAGCAATCCAGCCTCCTGGAATAATTGGATCGGGTTTAAATATGGCCTGTGGTACATCTTTGTTAGGCCTAATCTTTATTTGAATGTCTTCATGTTCATCTGAGTAAAATGGTTTAACCCCTTCCCATGTTGCACCCATAATCTTTTTATGAAAGTACTCAGAATTTAAATCTTTTTTCTTCATATGTTCCACCTTTTTTCTAGCATGGTTATAATTTGTCTTGCCGCTTTCTTGTGAGGATTTAGCGCACGCAAAAAATTTGGTTTTGCTGCAAGCACATCCTCTTTTAAAATTAAGGCCCGGCCTCCAAGCTGTTCAATGACTCTAAGGTCCCATTCTAAAACTTCTGCATCATTATTTTTTAATAATTTTCTAAGTGCTTCAATAAATTCTTTTGGCACCCGCACGCCATCAATTCCACATTTTGCAATAATATGTCGTTGTGAAGCGGCCAGGGCATAAACTAGGATTTCTGGACTATGATCTCCTGCAAGAGTTTTGATAATAGGTGAACTAAATTCTCCATGCAGCTTTTTGGTATGGTCTAAAATACAAAGCACTTGTTTTAAATCTTCTTCACTTAGCTCTTTTACCCAAAGCTCTCTCACTTCATCAGGAGTCAGCTCCACCATAGGGCGAGTGTTTTTTTTGAGTTGCCCAATAATCTCAAGATATTTTGCTTGAAAGTTCATTTTTATATTATGCCTTGAAAATTTTGCTTTGGAGGGGATTTTCTATGCATTAAAAGGTATAACAAGAAATTGGAAGTAGTTATGCAAAGCGTTAAAATGGGCATTCATTCAATCTATCTCGCCACTGAAGGGGAAGGAATCCATATTGGAAGACCTCAGATTTTCGTGCGTTTTCAAGGCTGTGATATCGGTTGCCGAAACTGCGATAGTAAAGAGACCTGGGCATTTAAGGGCGCTAAAAGGCCGTTAGAAAGCATTCTGCTTGAAATTCATAATATAGGCCTGAAAGGCAAAATAAAGCATCTGAGCATCACTGGCGGTGACCCCCTTAATGAGGTCCATTTGCCAGGTCTACAAGCACTCTTGATCGAATTAAAAAAACAAGGGTATTACATAAATATCGAGGCGGCAGGAACCAAGGTAGTAGAGGAAGTATTCCAACTGGTCGATTTTATAAGCTTTGATTTTAAGACTCCATCCACCGGAGTATCAACCCATCCAGAATTGATCCTCAAAATGCAGCAGGACTTCCCTGGTAAATTTCAAGTTAAAGCAGTAGTGGAATCAGAAGAGGATTTTACCGCCACTCATAAGGCCTATCTTCAGCTAAAAGAAAGGCTTGGAGATATCTCCTTTGATTGGTGTTTAACCCCATCTTTTAATCCTCGTGAGGACTTCCCTATGGAACGCTTTATTATGGTTATTGAATGCAACCAAAAGTTTGGAGGGCCATTTAAAGTAATCGGTCAGCAGCATAAATGGATCTACGGTTCAAACGCTAAAAACAAATAATCCTTCTCAGCAAGACTCCTAGGTGATAATAAATATCTCTCTCTTAAACAGGACATTAAGTGACCCCTCGTCACCGTATAGAATCCTTTGATTTTCCTGCTGGAATGGCCATTTCCAGTAAGTATAAAATCGTCATAAAACTAGGTGAAGGCTGGGAGGGAGAGGTCTATCAAATTAAGGAGACCTTAACGGGAATTCTTCGAGCGGCCAAGTTCTTTTTCCCCCAGAGAAATGTGGGAAATAAATCGGCCAGATCCTATGCCCTAAA
This sequence comes from Campylobacterota bacterium, assembly GCA_003650125.1. Lineage (GTDB taxonomy): Bacteria > Bdellovibrionota > Bacteriovoracia > Bacteriovoracales > Bacteriovoracaceae > SMWT01. The sequence goes on along the minus strand of QNFX01000049.1, from coordinate 11,285 downwards.
ATTACACCGACTCAGATCTTGTAGCATGCTTATCCAATATCTAACTCAGGGATTAATAATCTATGAAGATGTTCCTATCACTTATCTCGTTTCAGAGTTTATTGAAGGGGAGCCTTTAGATGAATATCTAAAGCGGCAAAAGGGAAAAAGACTTAGCCCTTTTCAAAGTCTGCATCTACTTCATTCCTTGGCCAAAGGGATAGATGAAATTCACAATAAAAAAGAATACCATGGTGATCTTCACCTCAGTAATATTATGGTACAAAAATTTGGCCTGGGATTTGAACTTAAAGTTCTGGATTTTTATCAATGGGGTGGGGCCAGTAAAGAAAATAGAAAAGAAGATTTAGTTGACCTAATTAACATTTTTTATCAGGCCATAGGCGGAAAAAAATACTACTCATCTCAGTCTAAAGTAGTTAAGCAAATCATCATGGGACGTAAGAGAAACCTGATTCTTGATAAATTCAAATCAGTTGGAGACTTAAAAACCTATATAGAAAATATCCAATGGGACTAAAGTTTTTTTATTAACCTGCAGAAAAGAGAAATGGTACAATAAAAGAAACAGGAAGGTTCCCATGGCAAAATTATTAGTTCTTATATTTCTCTTATCAAATGCAGCTTATGCTATAGAATTACCCGATTCTTTTACCGATCAACGATCCTTTGACGAGGCCCGGGCAGTGGTAGAGCGTTCTAAAGTAGAGCGAGAACAATTTGAAAATAGAGGGCCCGAGCGAGAAATCGCCAGTGAGGAAGAGTTTGATCCAGAATTTAAAAAAGATTTCGATGAAATGATGGAAGATGTAGACTAGACCCGTTGAATTGAAATACAGCCGGCCGAATAACCTGCGCCAAATCCACAGAGAATGCCCTTTTCACCTTTATTAAAATCATCACTATATTTATCAAAAGCGATAACTAGTCCTGCAGAGCTGGTATTGCCATATTTATCTAATATCAATGGTGCCTCTTCTTCAGAGGCCTCTCTTTTTAAGAGATATTTTAAAATTAAATCATTCATATTTTTATTGGCCTGATGAAGCCAGAATCTCTTTACTGATGTAATTTTCATATCATCTAAATGATCTTGAATAAGCTTTACTGTAAGAGGGATAACTTCTTTGAAAACTCTTCGTCCTTTTTGAATACAAAGATACTCCGTCTCATCCTTTCTCACTTCTCCTGGATTTAAATAACCAAAGTTATTTCTAATATTGTTAGAGAATTGGGTAATAAGCTTCATGCCTAAAATTTCAAATTGCTTAACACTTGTAGCAGTCTCGGCATTTTCAAGTACTACCGCTGAACAAGCATCACCGAATATAAAGTGGGTTTGACGGTCTTTAAAATTGATATGTCCGGCGCAAATCTCCGGACTTATGACCAAGGCACATTTTGCAAGGCCGGAGTTAATTGAAGTGTAAGCATTTTGTATGCCAAAAATAGAAGAACTACAGGCAACACTCATGTCATAAGCAAAACCACCAGTTCCTAATTCTTTTTGCACCTCTATGGCCATGGAAGGATAGGCCCTTTGAAAAGCAGAGCAAGAGATGATTAAAAGATCCACATCTTCGGGTTTTTTGCCGGCCTTTTGCAACGCCTTTTTAGCGGCATCAACTGCCATTTCACACTGGATGCTGGGTTCATCATTTCCTCTATCCGGATAATAGGGGCGCATTCTTTTGGAATCCAGCACTCCCTTTTTATCCATAAAATATCGATGCTTAATTCCCGATGCCTTAACAATAAAATCAGGAGAGGATTCTAAAAGTGCCTCAACTTCGCCATTTTCTATTTTTTTTCTATTTTTTTCGTTGAATTCACGGACATATGTATTAAAAGCTTCAATTAATTCTTCGTTAGAAACATGATTTTTTGGTGTGTAAATTCCTGTACCGCTGATAACGATTTTGGTCATTTTTTCACCTTAAGTACTAAGGTTCCCCAGCCAAGTAAAAAGCTTACCCCACCAAATGGAATAATCATGGCGAGTATTTTTATTTGAGTCATGGAATACAGATAGCAATTAAAAGAAAAAAGAATAATTCCGGCCAAGAAGAAGTAGGCGATTTTAGACAGATCTATTTTTAGTTGTAGCTGCAATATTCCTATTAGAAGTAAGGCAAACCCATGATAGAACTGATAGGTAACTCCTGTTTTGTAAGTGGCCAAGAGCTTTGCTGTCAGCATCTTTTCAAGTCCATGGGCTCCAAAGGCCCCCAGGCCTACGGCCAAAAATAAGAATATTGATCCCCAAAATATGAATTGATAAGCTTTTTTTTCCATAACCATGCCTCGCGCAAGGTACCTCTAGAATTATATTTTGGGAAGAAAAAGGCCTAGTTTGCTCCTATTTTTAAGGCCTTTTCTGATAGATAAGTCTGCTCCGGCCTTTTTTCCCAAGGTTTTGGCCTCTTGGGAGACATCAACTCTTGTAGAAGAGACTCCAGAGAGTCTGGGATAGGCCATTTTAACCCTGTTTTTCAAGGACTTATCCATTTTAACCAAGGCCGCTTTAGAGTAGTGTTCTCTTTTTTCCTCAGCTATTTTTTCAACAAAAGATTCACAGACTCCTTTCATAAAAGAGTTTTTGGCATTAATTCCGCGGTGATTTTCTCTGTATTTTTGCCATAAAAGTTCTAATTCAAAGTCTAAAAAATGGGCCACATACTCGGCCATTTCAACATTATCCCTCTCTCCTATGACTTCTAAATAAAAGATTCCCTTTCCATAATTAAAGACTGGCTGGACCATAAAGGATCTTAAAATTTCATAAATGGCCCGATATTTACCATTATTTCTTTTTCCCGATAATACTCGCTTTAGATAAGTCGTATCATCATCTTCACCAAGCCTTTTCAAATTATGCTGAAGAATCAATTGATTGGCCTTTAAGGTGGCAAGCTCCGCTTCATGAATATTGCTGCTTTTTGCAAGTGAGAGTAGTTTTTTAACCTTGGCGATGACATTTTCGGAAGGAAAATCTCCTTCAACTTTATCATTCATATGATCAAGGTTACCTACTGCAGAGTAAACTTCCTCGTCCCACCCAAACTTTTTACAAATACTTCGAAACTCCTTTCCATGAGGATAAATACCCTCTCCAGTTTCTAGATAAGCGAAGTAGTGAGCGAGTTCATGTCGCAAAATATTTTTTATAACTTCAGTTTTTGCGGAATACATTAAATTTTTATTGATCCCAATTTGATAGGTGTGGTGATCAAAGGTTCCTAAAGTATTCCGCTTTTCAAATACCACTATATGGAAGGGATATAAAAAACCCTTATACTGAAAACGATTTTTAAAAACTTTGACTCCAACTTCATCTCTTAGAATTTCCCGCACATATTTTTTTAAAAGAGAAACAAAGCTCAATGTAGATTTTGAGTAAACAAGCATATCACTCAGTTATACAGATATTCCCATAAGTTTTCTACTAAAATTGACAATAATTTGCTAAAATCTCACTTATTACTATTCAAGGAAGAATATGAAATATCTATTAGTTCTCACCCTCCTTTTAATTAATTGCTCTAAAAAAGAAAAGCCTAAAATAAAAGTTCCCATGAAAGTGAAAACAGTAAAAGTGCATTTCTCTTCGGCCAGTTATGAACAAGTATATCCTGGTGAAGTTCGGGCCAAAAATCGGGCCGAACTTTCTTTTGAGGTTCCTGGGAAATTGGTTAAAAGACCGGTTATTGAAGGGCAGCTTTTAAAGAAGGGAGAGTTTATCGCCCAGCTAAAACAAGAGGATTATAAGTTAAAGTTACAAAATTCTAAGGCCGAATTTGCTCAAACCAGAGCAGAATACGAAAGGGCAAGAGTACTTTGGGCGAGTGAGGCCATTTCAAAATCTGAATTTGATGAAAAAAAGGCGCTCTACCTTTCTGCTAAATCCAAAAGAGATCTTGCCAGAAAAGATTTAAGAGACACTACCTTAAAGGCCCCATATGATGGAAAGGTTGCAAAGTTTTATGCAGAAAACTTTGAAGATGTGAAGGCCAAGCAACCAATTCTCTCCTATTACAATGAAAAAGAATTTGAGGTTAAGATAAACATTCCTGAGTCACATATTGCAAAACTTAAAACAAATACCAAAGTGAGAGCAAAGGCCTCACTTTCTGATCTTCCAGATAAAGTCTTAGATTTAACATTTAAAGAATACTCTTCAAAAGTGGATCCCAAAACGAGAACTTTCGAGGCCATTTTCACCATAGTTGATACGAAGGAGGTTTTATTACTTCCTGGCATGACTTTAAATGTGAAGGCCAATTATTACGTACCAGGAGGAGAAGGAAAAAAGTTGGCCCTAATTCCCTCTATTTGTGTCTTGGAGGCCGATAAACAATCTTTTGTTTGGGTTGTTAATCAAAAGAACATGGTGCTGGAAAAAAGAGAAATAAAAATTGGAAAGATGAAAGCAGATAAAATTGAAGTCCTTTTTGGACTTAAGGAAGGAGAGAGAGTTGTGGCCGCCGGGGCCTATGTTTTAAGTGAAGGTGATAAGGTTGAATATCTAGAAGAAACAGGCGGTCTGTAATGTCCTTTGAAGAAATCTCGATCAGGAAGAGATCTTTAACCTGGTTTTTTATTGTTGTTATCGTAATTATCGGACTTAAAAGTTTTGATAAACTTGCCAAGTTAGAAGACCCTGAATACACCATTAAAGAGGCCAGAATTTATGTTGATTATCCTGGGGCCACAGTTCAGGAAATGGAAGATGAAGTCGTCTATCCAATAGAAAATGAACTTCAAGAACTTCCCTATACCAAAAGAATTACTTCAACCACTTATCCTGGAAGGACAGAGATCGCCTATGTTGCCAAAGATCGCTATAGGAAAGGGGCGCTTAACCAGATCTGGGATGAAGTTAGAAAAAAATTGAGAGATGTTCAAATTCAACTTCCACCTGGGGTGAGCCCACCAAGAGTTATTGATGATTTTGGGGATGTCTACGGTATTTACTATTCTCTAACAGGTGAAGGGTACACCTATAAAGAATTAAAAGATTTTATAGATGTATTAAAAAGGGAAATACTTTTAGTTGATGGGGTTAGAAAAGTAATTATCGGCGGAGCTCAAAAAGAAGTAATATATGTTGAAGTTTCAAGGTCTAAACTTAAAAATTTAGGAATTTCAGTTAATCGATTATCAGACCTATTTGTAGATCACAATTATGTCTCTCCAATTGGGGAATTTAATGTTGGAGATGAATATTTAAGGGCCAATATAACGGGGAAATTTAGCTCAGTTGAGGATATTGAAAACATTCTCGTTTCTAGCGAAAAGGGAAAGTTAATTTTTCTAAAAGATATTGCCATCGTAAAACGAAAATATATTGAACCTTTCAAACATCGCTATTATGTGGATGGAAAACCTGCACTTACCTTGGCCATATCAGCTGACACTACAAAAAATATCTTAAAAACCGGAGAGAGATTAGGTGAGCGAATGAAAACGCTCATATTACAAAAACCACCGGGAATGAAACTTAGAAAAATTTATAATCAGGCAGAAGCTGTTGGGACCTCAATAAAGGGCTTTGTTGTTAACCTTGTTGAAGCGGTAGTAATTGTCATTGTGGTTCTGCTCATCTTTATGGGCTGGAGAAGTGGCGTTATAATCGGTAGTGTTTTATTTCTTATTATGATGGCCACGGCCATATTGATGGAGATATATGGCATTCCCTTGCAGAGAATATCTTTAGGTGCCCTCATTATTGCTTTAGGGATGCTGGTGGACAACGCTATTGTTGTGGCCGAGGGAATGTTAATCAAAATTGAAAAAGGTGAAGATAAAATTAAGTCGGCCTTGGATGTTATTAAGCAGACCAAGTGGTCTCTTCTTGGGACAACAATTATTGCCATAGTGGCCTTCGCTCCCATTGGGCTATCAGATCATTCCACGGGAGAGTATTGTAATACTTTGTTTTGGGTAATTTTAATTTCACTTTTAGTAAGTTGGTTGCTGGCCATAACTGTGACCCCTATGCTTGGAACTATTCTTTATAAGAAAAAAGAAATGAAAAAGGGAGAAGAATTAGATCCCTATAATAATATAATTTTTAGAGCTTATAAATCCCTTCTAACTGGTGCCTTAAAATTTAGAACCCCAACACTTATTTTAATGGTTGTGCTTTTAGTTTTGGCAATTTTTGGGTTCACTCAAACTAAAAAAATGTTTTTCCCAGATTCAACTACCCCACTTTTCATGGTGGATTATTTTAGGCAAGAGGGGACTGATGCCAGAACCATGGAAAAAGATGGGCTTGAAGCGATTGAGTTAATCAAAAAGGTGAAAGGAGTAACTAATGTTTCTTTAAGTGTCGGACAGGGATATGAAAGATTTATGCTAACTTATCAGCCCGAAACACCCAATAAATCTTATATGCAATTTTTGGTAGAGGTGGATGATTACTCAAAAATTTTAGAAATAGGGGGAACTGTACTATCAAGGTTAAATGATTCTCATCCCTTTGCTCAAATTAAAATAAAACAAATAGCGTTAGGCCCTACAGAAAAGGCCAAAATTATGGCCAGGTTTTCAGGAAGGGATCCGGATAAGCTTAGGGAAATTGCTAATAAGGCCATGGATATTTTAAAGACTCATCCCAATGCTGTTGGAATTAGAACAGATTGGCGAGATAAAGTTAAAAATTTAAAAGTTGAATATTCTCAAGATAAAGCAAGACTTACAGGAGTTTCTAGAAAAGATGTAAAAGATTCTTTTTTAATTAACTTTACAGGGAAAGAAGTTGGTATTTATCGTGAAGGAATCCATCTTCTTCCCATAATTCTTAGAGCTCCAGAAGGAGAACGATTAGATGTAGCAAATGCTTCTGACATACAAGTATGGAGTTCCCCCAATGACACCTACATTCCAATTTCCCAGGTAGTAAAAAAAATCTCAACCGGGTGGGATAATAATATTGTAGGTCGAAGAAACCGAAGGAAAACGATTCAAGTTTTGGCCGATCCGAGAGTTGGGCTTTGGACCACGATTTTTAAAGAGGTAAAAGAAAAAATAGAAAAGATTCCACTGCCTGTAGGTTATGACCTAGAATGGGGAGGGGATTATGAATCTTCTACTGAAGGGGGAGAGGCAGTTTTTGGTGCCCTTCCAGCTGGTTTTTTCATAATGTTTTTAATTTCGGTTTTTCTTTTTCAGGGCCTAAAACAGCCAGTCGTAATTTGGCTTACAGTTCCTTTAGCAATTATAGGGGTTACCTTCGGTCTTTTATTTACAGGAACTCCTTTTGGATTTATGTCTCTTCTTGGGATACTCTCACTTTCTGGGATGTTGCTTAAAAATGCCATTATTCTTGTAGATCAAATAGATTTAGAAATTAGTACAGGTAAAGAAAAATTCAAGGCACTAATTGATGCTTGTCTTTCAAGAGTTAGGCCGGTCTCTCTGGCCGCTATGACTACAGCTCTTGGAATGATTCCTCTATTTCCCGATGCTTTTTTTAAGGGGATGGCCGTCACTATCGTATTTGGCCTGATTTTCGCCACGATCTTAACCCTTTTAATTGTGCCAGTGCTTTATTCCCTGGTTTTTAAAATTCCTTATAAGGGAGCTTAAATTTGAAAAAGCTAATATTTATAGTTTTAGTATTAACTCAAACAGTCTGTGCCAAAGACGTCAATGTTGCCTTAATCATGGATGGGACCAGTGATTATAAGATCCAGGCAGTTAAATTAATTAAAAATAATTTAAAAAAAGTTATGGAGAGATCTTCGACTATTAAATTTAAAAATATCATTTTTGGAGGGGTGAATGAGAACACCCTAAGGAAAAAACTTAAAAAATTAATTAAGAGAAAAGATGTTGATTTAGTTATTACTCTTGGCCCTATCGTTAGTGCTATTGCAGCATCTAAGGAATTTAAGTTGAAAAAACCTGTCATTGCAACTCCGATCTATGACGATAAACTTCGAAAGAAGAAAAATTTAAATTCCATACAGATATTTCCTAGTTTTCAAGATGTAAAAAAAATTCTAAAGACTTTAACTCCGGGGAAAAATATATTATTTGTAGGACGAAAATATAAAATATATGAAAACTACTATAAAAGGATTAGGGAAGTCTTCGGGGAAGAATATAATGTCCATCTTTATAAATCAGAAGATGAGTATGAAATTCAAAATCTTGAGGGTATAGATTTTGTTATATACTTTCCGTTCTCTTTTAATAAAGAGGAGCATTTTACCAAGTTTCATAGTGACGTCATTGAGGAAAAGATAAAAAACTTCTCTTTAAGAGGTTATGAATCTCTAGGTGAAGGAGTCCTTTATTCAACAAAGATAAAAAACTGGAAAGTTAAAGTGGCCAGAATGATTGCCATTAATTTAATGGATTTTAGCAACAATCGGCCAATTGAAAACTTAAAAAGGAATTTTTTAAGTTTCAAAAAGATTTCCTACAATTTAGATATTGCTAAAAAATTAGGTATAAATGTCACCAATCTATCATTTGCACCTTATGAGCCAAGTATTCAAAAAATAGCGAGGGCCATTCCAAAATTAAATTTAGAAACAGCAGTAGATAATGCGATTGAGGAGAATTTGGATTATTTAACCCAAAAATATCAGGAGAAGGTGGCAGACTATCGGGAAAGTGCCAGATTTGGGAAAATACTTCCGCAGATTAATTTAAATATGGAATATAACCAAAGGGATAAAAATAGAACGGTAGCTTTTTTAGGTATATCAGAGCGAGTTACCACTTTAGGTGTAAATGTCACCCAAGTAATTTTTGATGATGATATTTTTAGGGCCTATGCTGTAGCGGGATATGAATTTAAAAGAAGGCAGTATTTAAAACAGCAGGCAAAAATAGATTTAATCAATACTACCATCGATGCCTATTTAGGGATTTTACGAAGTATCTCCTTTGTGAAGATTCGTGAAGAAAACCTTCGGGTGACTATGGAAAACCTCGATGTTGCCACTTTGAAATATAAATCAGGCAAAGGGGCCAAAACAGAAATTTATAGATGGGAAAGTGAGGTGGCCCAGAATAAGAATATATTAACCAGATCAAATGTGAAGCTTAAAAATGATTATCACTTGATAAATAGATTAATGAACACCTCCCTTGATAAAACTTATCGCATGGATGATTTTGATGAGATCGGGAAAAAATTAATTTCAACACACTTGCATAAATACTCTAAATCAAAAGAAGTAAAAATTTTAGAAAACTATATTTCCTTTTTAATTGATGAATCAAAAAGATATTCCCCATATCTAAAATCTCTAAATGAAGAGGTTAATGCCCACAAAAGACGTCTTTTAAATAAAAATCGATCTCTCTATCTTCCTAAAATTAATCTTTTTGGTGATTATAGTTACTGGCTTGATCGTTCTGGTGAGGGATCCTCAGGAGATGTTGCAGCTGGAGCAGGGGCCCTCTGGGATAATTATTGGCAAGTTGGGGTAAGGCTTAACTTTCCTCTTTTTACTGGTGCTGAAAGGATAAATGAAAGAAAAGAGCAGGTTAACCGGCTCTATAAATCCAAATCTAAAAAATCTAGTGCTAACTTAAAAAATGATCAATCCATTAGGGATCAAGTCTATCGAATAAGAGGGGCGCTTGATCAGGTTAAGTATAATAGGCAGTTTGAGGTTGCTACTAAGAAAAATCTTGATTTAGTAAGGCTTTCCTATAAAACCGGTGGTGTGGATATTTTAAGACTTTTAGATGCTCAAAACTTTTGGATGCGTGCCAGGGAGGCCCTTGCGACTTCAGAGATTAGTGCTCTTAAAGAATTTATCAATTTAGAAGATAAAGTGGGGTATTTCTATTTTCGCCTCACCGCACAGGAAAGGCTTGACCTAGATAATAGGTTTAAAGGTTATATCAATAGGTAAAAAAGGAAGTGAATTTCTTCGCTCCCAAATTATCAAATTTAGTTTCATGTTTGCATTCGTTAATTATATCTGCAGTTAAAAATCTGATGTCATCCAAGTTGTTATTTTTAAGTATCTATTGAGCAGAGGAACAATAAATACATATAATTTCAGGAACTTAAGGTGAAGGTATTAAATTCCTGGTGAGAAAAATTCCAGACAGGTAGATAATATAACTATTCGATTTATCAAAAATTTCAGGAGAGAATTCGTGAACAATTATCTTCATTATATGCTCTTTCTTACTCTTTTTGGCTGCGCCACTGATCGTGACGCTTATAAAAGAACTCTGAATCTCGCCTTTGAAGAGTTAGAGGAGAGAGTTGAAAGCAAAAGAACTATTGCCTCTAAAGAGGATCAACTAAGTATTTCAAAATTAAAACCAACGACAATGCTGCTTTTTCCAAAAATTTATAGTGGTAATCTTAAAAGATCAGAAGAAAAACCTATTAATTACCGCGAGCTTAACAAAATGGGGAAAAATGAAATTAAGAGCTTTTTCCAGGCCAGAGAAGAATATTACCAACCTGTGGAATTTAAAATCAATCCGCTGATTAAGACTAGTTGTAAAAAATTGGCCAAAAATTATAAAGTTTTTTTACAGGGAAGGAATTTAAAAAATGAAAATTGCCTAGTCATAGAAGTTAAAAAGGTGATGCCGAAATTTTTCGGTAAATGGATTAGCGAAATCAGAAGAGATGACCTCTTAAAAGTTCATCTTATTATGAGTGAAAATTTAAGACCTTTTGGGAAACGGGTATATTTAGCAACACAAATGGGGAAAAAGCTATATAGAACGGTAGATGTCGTTTTAGATGACAAGATGAATATGAGCTCAGAACTGGATTTTATTCCTATAGATCTCCCAAATCCCGCAAATTTTAAAATAAAAAAAGGTAAAAAGTTTGTAGCAACCGGTTTAATGCGGATACCTCAAGATATATTTTTAGTGACGAAAATAAAATCTCAAATAAAAACACCTTTTTGTCAAAATGGCGATCAAGTAGATTATAGAGATAATTATGGAAATTTAGTGAATATAGATTGGTGTAAAGGTGGGTATTGGCCCAACATAATTAATAATTCAAAATTTTTCGCTATTAAAAAATAGGATCATTGATGAAAATATTATTATCTTTTTTTCTTTTAGTTAGCTCTGTTTATGCGCAGGATTTTGAGCTAACTAATAATAATTTTAAAAATTTATTTAATAAATATCGGATGGGGCAACCTAGTAATATGCCATGGGCCGGAAGTTATTGGTCCTATAAAAATCATGGGATTGCAGATAAGACATATAAAGGCATATTAAATGTTTTTTCTACTCAATCACCTGCCGAGAAGTATGATAAATTTTTTAAC
>QNFX01000048.1 GCA_003650125.1 Campylobacterota bacterium | reverse complement strand
GAGAAGCTTGATTTAATTTTCGCTCCAAGCAGATTTTCAATTTTTTTTAAAACACTCGATTTCATATTTGCGACTTTTCAAATATTTATTACTTTTTTATAGTTTCCAAATATGAAATTTACAATTGCTATTCACGGGGGTGCTGGAAACATTAACCCTCAAAATTATACTCCAGAAGATATTAAAGTGTATGAAGAAAAACTTAAAGAATCTCTTAATGCAGGATTTAATATCTTGCAGGGGGGAGGAAACGCCATTGATGCCGTAGTTGCCAGTGTAAAAGTTATGGAGGATTCCCCACTTTTCAATGCTGGAGTAGGGGGCGTTTTTGCTAATAACGCCATGGTTGAACTCGATGCCTGTATCATGGATGGAAAAACCTTAAATGCTGGTGGAGTCACTAGTGTTCATAAAATAAAAAACCCCATTGAAGGGGCATTAAGAGTTATGGAAGACTCTCCCCATACACTTTTATCAGGAAATGGTGCTGAACTCTTTGCTTATAAGCAGGGACTTGAACTTGTTCCAAATAAACATTTCCATACTAAAAAACGCTATGATCAATTTAAAAAAGCACAAGAAAAGAAAAAGATAATGGTTGATCATAGCATGGGAACTGTTGGAGCTGTGGCCATGGATAAACAGGGAAATCTGGCCGCTGCCACATCAACTGGAGGGATGACGAATAAATTCTATGGTCGAGTGAGCGATACCTCTATTGTAGGTGCTGGTAATTATGCAAATAATAAAACTTGTGCCATCTCCGGAACAGGTACTGGTGATCAATTTATTAAAACTGTATTCGCCTATGATATTTCTGCGCAAATGGAATTTGCCTCAAAAACGCTTGAAGAAGCGGGAAAAATATCCCTGCAAAAACTGGCAGAGATCAAAGGCCATGGAGGTTTTATAGGCATCGACCGTAAGGGAAATATCCAAATGGATTTTAATTGTTCAGGAATGTTTAGAGGATTTAAAAATGAATCTGAAAATTTTGTAGCTATATTTAAAGGAGATTAAGATGAATTCAAAAGAGTACATTAAAAATGCAGTAAAGACCGAATCAACCAATTTTAAATCAATGGATGAGCGTTTATCGGAGGATGGATTAAAAAGACTTCTTCATGCGGGAATGGGGCTTTCCACTGAAGCAGGAGAATTTTTAGATGCCTTAAAAAAACATATTTTCTATGGCAAAGAACTAGACCGAGTAAACCTGGCCGAAGAGATGGGAGATGTTTTTTGGTATTGCGCTATTGTCGCCTCGGAACTGGGAATTAACTTTGAAGAGGTAATGGAAAAAAATATTGCCAAACTAAAGGCCCGCTACGGAGAAAAGTTCTCAGAAGAGAAAGCAGAAACGAGAGATTTATCAAAAGAGCGAGAGATTTTAGAAAAACAAAACTTTCAATAAACTAAGGATTAACTAGGATCTTTTTGATGCCAATCACCTGGCCTAAAAAGATCCTAGATACCAGTTTTAGCCTTTTTATCTTTATCCTATCAGGTATGCTAAAAAGGCCCCAACTATCTCGATCTCTTAAAAGCTCCATTTTAAAATCTCTAAATTTTTTGCTAATACCACTATAGAGGTATTTAAGATTAATTTCTCCTCCATGAACGCTATCACAAGTGGGACATGTTAGCGTTATCACCTCAAAACCATCTTTCTCTATTAAGACGATTCCTTCAACTATTTTTTCAAGATCTAATCTTTGAGTAGTCTCATCAGTTTTTCTCACTAAGGCCTGCACATCAAAGTTATCATCTAACTCAACAAAAAATTTATGAACAATGTTACCTTCTGGTTCACTGATAACTTCTGCCAAGGGGATTTCTAGAGAATAGGAAAATGTAGAGAAACAAATAATTAAGAGAGCAAAAAACTTTTTCATATCTAATCCTTTATTTTTCTAATCTTTACAATTAAATAAGAAAACATCATCTTGCTGAGCAAAATATTTCATTATTGAAATTATTTCAGGGACAATTTTATAGACCAAAAAAATCGATGGAGAGGACTTTTAACTCTTCCTCTTTCGATTCCGGTATTAACTTTTCTACTTCTTGGAAAAAAGCACTTATAAGCTCTTCAATTTTTGTTGCATCATCTTTTGAAATAGAAATAGCAATAGTATTGTGATGATCCTCTTTTTTACCTCGATCTATTGAGAGAACTGCCTGATTTCGCCAGCTTTTTAAAAAGTTTTTATATTCATCTGAATTTACTTCTGGTTTTTGCAGTGATGAAGTACCTAGTTGATATTTCTCTCCTACTTTTTCCACCAATCCTGTTTCTTCTAAAAACCCTAAGGCCTCTAAAACTTTTGTATCTGGTAGTGGGAGATAGTCTATAAGCGCCTGGGCCGAACTAAACTCGGAGATGGATACAAGCACATGAATGGCCGAATAATACCAATTATTATAGTACTTACTCCTTTGAGTTTGATCTAAAAGCTTTTGAGTTTTCATCTTCTCAAGAATTCGCTTTCTTTGTTTTACCAATCCGGCCCTCTCTTCTTCAAAAAAATCTTCCAAATCTTTTGATCCAGCACGGGAAAGATTTAAAAGAAGCATAAAATACTTCTTTTCTTCATGAGTTAGATGAATAAATTCTGCGGCCCTTACCCCCTGTTCGAGAGTGAGGTTGGTTCTTTTACCTAAAACCTGGGAAATATGGGTGGTTTGGCAATAAAGGTGCCTGGCGAGATTTTTTTTTATCCCTCTACCTTTCCTTGGAAGAGATTCTATATAATTATTTAAAAAATCCCGGTAATCCCTATGTTCAAAAAGACCTTTCATAAAGAGTACCTTACCATCGAAAAGGGCACTTTGACACTGACTTTATGTGTTTACAGATGCTTATATAGTTAAATATTATTTTATACTTAACTTTTAAGATGAAATTTATTTATTTTCATATGGATTCCGTTTAATTTCTCAACTATTATGCGATCAGCCAAAGGTTTTAAACCTAATCTTAAAAAGGAGAAGAAATTATGAAAAGTTTTTTAGTATTTACCACCCTTATCTTATCCCTTTCTGGGAACGCATCAGTATGTCCTGAAGGACAAAGAGCAGTGGTTGTTTACAATGACTGTGTATCCACGGCAGAGACCATGTGTGCCACTTGGTACTCTAGAATTGATTGTGTAGAAGAGTCAGAAAAGATTTGTACCCGAGATAGAAATCCTTGGGGTCACCCAAGCAAATGTAGATGTGATCAAGGTGAGTATTGGAACCAGGTTCTAGGTCAATGTAGAGCTAAGTTTCTTCAGTCCTGTACTGCTGATATCAACCAGTGGGGATATGCTAGTTCATGTACCTGTGACAAAGGACTTGCCTACGATGAGACCATAGGCCTGTGCTCTCCAGATCTAGATTTTCCTCGCCCGTAGCTATCTCCCGCACTAATATTTGACTATCCGTCCTACAAAATGCTTAAAAATACCCCTTACCTAAGGGGTTTTTTATGATTTTTGATGAAAGCTTATGGGACCTGGTCCCTGGATTTAATTTTACCGATATAACCTATCATCGGGCCAAAAATGTCCCTTGTGTGCGCGTGGCCTTTAACCGGCCTGAATGTAGAAATGCCTTTCGACCACAAACTGTTGATGAACTCTATCGCGCCTTAGATCATGCTAAAACTTTAAGTGATGTGGGAACTGTACTTATTACTGGCAACGGTCCCTCTCCAAAAGATGGTGGATGGGCCTTCTGCTCTGGTGGCGATCAAAGAATTCGCGGAAAAGATGGCTATAAATACAGTGATGGTGAAAATGTAGATCCCGCAAGACTTGGCAGACTACATATCCTTGAAGTTCAAAGATTAATTCGTTTTATGCCAAAGATTGTTATTGCCATGGTTCCAGGTTGGGCGGTTGGTGGAGGCCATAGTCTCCATGTTGTTTGTGACATGACTATTGCAAGTAAAGAACACGCCATTTTTAAACAAACTGATACCGATGTTGCAAGCTTTGATGGAGGTTATGGAAGTGCATACCTTGCCAAACAAATTGGTCAAAAAAGAGCTCGAGAAATATTTTTCCTAGGTGAAAATTATAGCGCTCAAGAGGCCTTTGAGATGGGAATGGTTAACAAAGTAGTTCCCCATAAAGATTTAGAACTTGAAGGGCTTCGAATGGCCAAAATTATTTCACAGAAAAGCCCAACTGCCATGCGAATGACTAAATTTGCTTTTAACCTTGCAGATGATGGGATGGTGGGACAACAAATTTTTGCCGGTGAGGCCACAAGACTCGCCTATGGCACTGAAGAGGCGGTAGAGGGACGTGAATCCTTTCTAGAAAAACGTCCTAAAAAGTTTGATCAGTTTCCCTGGCATTACTAGTTAAAAATGAGATCACCGGAAAGTAATATTTTCTCGACAATTGTCGACTTAAACGCTCTTTTGAAAAGTGTGAGTTTTTTTTAAATTTAAGTTATTATATCTCTATGGAGTTCAATTTTTCCTTAGTAGATGCAATTAAATTATATCGTGGTGCATACGATTACTATGAAAATGGTAAACGATACTGTACTGAAACTTTTGAAATCTTTGAAAACCATCAAGATCAAATTTATATATTCAAAGCAGACATACTCGGAAGGGCGCCAACAGGTGAGGTCTTAACAGTAAAAGTAGATTATAAGATATCCAAAAGGTTTGCACCGATTGCCGTAAGAGTGGAAAAACTTCTAGGAAGTCGAGTTGCGCTTGAGACATATAATTTTGATCTTAAAGAAAATATAATGAATTACAAATTCATCTCAGAAGGCGACATAGGAGAGACGCAAATTCAAACCAAGCATAAGGTACACATTGCAACTCCTGCTATCTGCACTAGTTTATTATTTTTAAAATCCAAACGCTTGCAAAATACCGGAATTAATAGTTTTGTATCTTTAGTCAGTCAAAATAAATTGAATTTCTCAAAACCCCCTGAAAAAAAAGGTATTTCTATTGAGCGGATCAGTGGAACTCCTATAGATATTTTCATCTCCGGAAAAAGATTAAAATGCGTTAAGTACCAAATGAGAGGTTATGAAATCTTTTCTGACGTATCAGATCCTCTTGTTGAAAAAGATGTACCTTTTTTAGATATATTTTTAAGCAAACACTTAACTATCCCCTATCGAATTACTGATCCTAAGGGCAATAAGCTCTTTGAGATAAAATATTTTAATTACCTTGTCGACTCAGGAAGCTGAACAAAATCTTTAATTTCTAAGCAAGCATTATCAAGTGATGATTTTTTAATTTTATAAGGCGTCATGAGTTTGAAAAATTTCTCCGTAGTTCGCCCCTTCCATCTTTTTATTCTAGAATCAACTATAATCACACCGCCCCGATCATTTTCAGTTCTAAGGAGTCGTCCAAGTTTTTGATGAAGCCCCCGTGCCCGGTGGGATAGATAGTAATCACTAAATTCATTACCAAATGATTTTTCGTAAAAGTCCCTTCTATTTTGAATAACTAAATCCATTCTTAGATCTGGTATTTTATCGATAAATATAAACATTAAGGAATCACCGGGGATATCAATCCCCTCTCCAAAGGCCTCCATTCCAATTAAAATCCCCTGATCAGCATTTTTAAAATCTTCCACTACATGAGAGCCCATGCCCTGAATAAAAAGTGGGATCTCGCCCTCAAATTGTTCGATTAAGATTTCTCTAGCAGTTTCAAATCTAGTCTTAGCGGAAAAAAGCAACAAGGACCTTCCGCCCAATTCTCGAACTAATTTTGTGATAGGGCCAAGAACTGTTCCTACAAAAGTATTGTCATATAATGCAGGAACATCATCACAAACAAAAATTTTGGTGTTATTTTCATAATCATATATAGGGGAGAGAAAATAAGGGGCCTTAAACCTTTTATCAGAGTCTAAGTAAAGATAACCCAGCTCCCATTCAACGCCCTTAGACCCCTTTGAACCTAAAGTAGCAGATGTAAAAACTACCGATTTAGATTCTTGCAAAAGACCCTCATAAACTTTTTTTCCAACATCGATAGGAGAGGCCTTTACAAGGAGGCCATATTCCGCATGAAATTTCAAAGAAGTGGTATAATCACTATTTTTAGAAAGTCCGAAAGTAAGGGAGTTAAGCATATCATCAAGTCCCCCCATGAAAGTTATAAACTTAGTTAAAGCATTAATGTCGTTGTCATTTTTTAAAGCTTTCAAATCAAACTGTTCTAAATAAGGAGAGAAAATATCGGAAATTCCACCTAAAACATTATTGAGAGTTTCCAAATCACTATAGATACGAAGTCCTAGGGCATCTTGGGCCCTATCATCTATCATAGGACATTCATTCCAATAAAACTCTGTGAATCTAGGAAGTTTTTTAAAGAAATTTTCAACATCCTCATTTAAGGTTTTTGCTAATTCCTCTAAATGACTTGTCTTATCTGTTACAAATTCCTTTAAACGATTAATGGTTGGAGAACTTTCTCCCTTAGAACTTTCATTTTGCGCCAAAAGATAAAATAACGAACCTATACCGGCAAAATTTGTTAAGTTTTTAATTAAATTTTTAAGACTGGCCGTTGAAATTTCATAAGAAAATGCGTCGGTTGTTTCATTTTCTATCTTATGGGCCTCATCAACAACTATGTATTCAGGCCTGCTAAAAGATCTAGGCCAAGAATACATTAAGGCATGGTTCCCAATTATAATATCGGCCTCCTTGGCCTCTTTTATGCCGGAAATATATGTGCAATCTGCTTTAAATTGGCATTGAGATCCTGCACAGGAGCGAAAATCAACCTTTATATCTCCTTCTCTTTTATCAAATCCATCAATTTTCTTTTTTAATACATAGGGTATATCTTCCCGCAAGATCTGTTTTTCTGAAGGACTCCGAGAATTATGAAAAAAGGCCATTTCAAAATAAAGCTCAGTTAATTTCTCATCTAACTCCATCAGTGAGACTTGAGAAAAGAAGTCTTCATTTTCTTTTCTAAATAAAAGCTCACAAAGATGATTCTGGGATCCTACTAGTTTTTTTATTTTAAGTTCATCTTTACCAATTCCGAGCAGTTTATAAAGGTCTGGAACATCTTTAGTTAAGGCCTGATGCTGTAAGGCCTTAGTCCCTGTGGCCACTAATATCTTTTCATTCTCTCCTAGGCAAAAAAGTGCTGAGGGAAGCAGATATCCCAAGGTCTTTCCAGTTCCCGTTGGGGCCTGAATCATAGAGTGAATTTCATTTTTAAAAGACTGCCCGGTTTTTAATGCTAGCTCCTCTTGAGATTTTCGATATCGATATCCGGGAAGGTAAGGTCTAAGCTCTTCTTCATTTTGTAAAATATGCTTAATATTTTCACCCGTAAATTCAAGACTTAAAGAATGCTTGGAGTCTAAATCCATTTCCCCAGATTCGGACTCTTTGGCCCGAGAGAGCGCTAAATCTAAATTAAAATCAATTTGCTCTGCCAGTTCTCTCGTTTCTTCAGGAGTTAAATTTAAGAAGTGATAAAACCAATAATCTTCCAATAAATATTTTCGAAATAAGGAAGTGGTATGTTCATATTTTTCTCGATCTTCTCTTACCAGTTCAACTCCAACTAGCATTACTCGCAGTAAATCCAAAGAATCTTCAAATCCTCGGTGTTTTTCATTATCTGCTATATTAAAATCATATAACCATTTTTCAAGGCCCAAGGAATGTTTCTCTGGAAAAAGAATACTGAGAAAAAACATACTATCTTCAAAACTTTCTCTCTCTTCCCCATCATCAATTTTTTCAAATTGAGAATCTAGAAAGGATTTTTCAAAAGAAGCATTATGAGCAATTATTTTATGGCCATAGAGCTCTAAAACCTCAGGTTCAACTCGATCCCAAGATGGCGCCCCATCAAGCATTTCTTGACTGATGGAAGTTAGCTTTTGAATAAAATGTGGTAGTGGGGTTTTTAAATTTTTAACTAAAGATGAATATTTTTTAACTAATTTAACTCCCTCAAATTGTAAAAATCCCACATCAATAATACAGTCATAATTAGCATCAATACCGGTAGTCTCAATATCTAAGACGGCCCACTTTTTCAAAAATTCGGCCATTTCATACTCCTTTTTCAATTAGGGAAAAATATATGGTTTTAATAAGAGTTTTCCAAGGACCGCACTGCCAATAATATGCAAACTGAGCATTTAAAGCTTAATTTATAACTTTTAAAGTGCTATCTTCGAAGGCCATGGACTCAGCGACTATATTTCAAATTCAATCGGCACTAATTCTTCTGTTAATGCATTCTGGTGTCTATGTTATTCTCAGAAAGAGAAACTCCCAGCTCCATGCTAAATTAATGGGAACTGCCATTATTTGGGATGTTTTATTAGTTTTACAGATACAATTGACCCGTGGTGCCGTTGGCAAGGCCATGGAAGCACCACAAAATTCCATGATATTAAATATTCATGTAGCGATGGCCATCACTTGTGTTTTCCTATATCTAATTATGGGATATAGCGGTATGAAAATATTAAAAGGTGATCGAAGTCTTCTCAAATGGCACAAGATTTTTGGACCTTTAACCTTAATCTTAAGAACCTTGGTATTTTTTACCAGTTTTTTCGTAGTGAGCTAGAAACGTTATGGAATTTGAAAATGTAAAATCTCTAATTAAAAATAAAATACCAGATGCTGATGTCACGGTAATAGATCTTACTGGGACTAAAGATCATTTAGGACTTGAAATTGTAAGTAATGAATTTACTGGCAAACGTCTAATTCAACAACATCAGATGATCATGGATATTTTAAAAGAAGAATTAAATCAAAATATTATCCATGCAGTGCAAATTAAAACCATGACTAAAGAGCAAAAGGAAAAACAAAATGGAAAAGAATCCCTTTAAAATGTTAAATGAAGAAGTAAAAGAAGTGAATAGATATGCAGATATCAATGAAAGAATCAAAGCTCTAATCAATAGCTCTAAAATCCTTCTTTTTATGAAAGGAAATCCTCAACAACCAATGTGTGGGTTTTCTGCGAATGTCTGTGCTATGTTGGCCCAAATGGGAGTTGAATTTAAATCTTTTGATATCCTATCTGATGAAGGTATCAGACAAGGTGTTAAAGAGTATTCAAACTGGCCAACCTATCCTCAGCTTTATGTAAATGGTGAGCTAATCGGTGGCAATGATATCATTACTGAAATGTATCATTCCGGAGAGCTGGAAACACTTTTTAAGAAGTAACTATTCCATATCTTCTAAATTTTCCACATTATGATAAACTTTTTGGACGTCATCGTCATCTTCGATAACGTCCAAAAGTTTTGTAAATGCAGGCATAGTATCACTTGTTAGTTGCTTAAAAGTAATAGGGATTCTTTGCAGTCCGGCCTCAATTGGTTCTACCTGAAGTTCAGCTAATTTTTTAGAGATATTTCCGAAGTCTTCAACTTCACAAATAATATTTACAAATTCTTCATCAAATTCAACATCTTCTGCACCGGCATCAATCATATCCATTGTAAAATCATCTTCATCTAGGCCGGAACTATTTAAAATAAATACACCTTTACGGTTGAAAATAAATTCCAGGCAACCATCTTTACCTAAATTGCCCCCATGTTTATTAAAATACGATCTTATATTGGCAACCGTTCTAGTGTTGTTATCGGTAGCACATTCAATAAAAAAAGCAATACCGTCTACGCCGTAACCTTCATAAGTATTTTCAATATAGTTTTGGCCACCTTCACCAGAGGCCTTTTTAATAGCGCGATCAACATTATCCTTAGGCATATTAGCGCCTTTAGCATTTTGAATGGCCAAGCGAAGTCGTGGATTTGCATCTGGATCAGGCCCACCTTCTTTTACCCCAACCATTATCTCTTTAATGAGTTTGGTAAAAACTTTTCCTCGTTTTTTATCTTGAGCACCTTTACGGTGTTTGATGTTAGCAAATTTACTATGGCCGGCCATGACTACCCCTTATTGAAAATCATCTCATCCTAACAAAATGTAAAAAAAAAGTTAACCCTTAAGAATCTTGGCCCAATAGGGAATGGCCTGTTTAAAAGTTAGGTAGAGATGGCCTAACGTAGTGCGAAGCCAGCCATTTTGTTCATATTTCCTGGCACTAGTATATAATTTTTCATCAGTGTTTCGCAGCTTGAACCCTTTTAATTTGGCCTGCCAGATAAAATGATGATCCTCACCTGAAATTTGAGGAAAACCTCCAATTCTCCTAAAAACTCCTTTTTTAAGAGCAATCCCTTGATCTCCAAAAGGCATGCCTAAAAAATCAGACCTAAGCTTTACACCCCATTCATTGATGAGCATCTTTGTGCCTTGAGATAAAAATTTCAAATTAAAATAATGAATGTCCTCATTATTCTTTAACAAGGAATTTAATAGTTTTGTATAGGCACTTTTTTTAAGTCTGGTATCAGCATGTAAAAACCAAAGGTATTCTCCCTGGGCATTTTCAGCACCAAAGTTAAGCTGAACACCTCTTCCAATTTCCGAAACTAAATATTTTAAATTTTCAATTTTGGAATTGAAGGAATCAATTGCTTTGGTTCCTACTATAAGAACCTCACAATTTTTTCTAATTTCACTTATATTTTCTAAATCTTTTAGCAGAAACTGAAGTCCTGTTTCTGTAGGTCCAAGGGGAATGACTATCGATAATAAGGCCATAATTTTCTAATGATTAACCCCGCTAAAAAGACCAGGGCCATGGCCGGGAAGTATCGCATAAGAAAATAAGCTATGTAAGCAAAAACTCTTACCATCTGACTCAGAAAGTCATTATGCCAAATAATTTGAGCGTATTTTGGAGCGGTATTATAATAAAATGTCACAAATCTCTTTCCCCATTCATTTTTAAGCAGAATTTGATCCCGAAAATCCCTAAAATAATCAAGAACATAATGTTCTTTTTTAAATCCCGCTGAAACTAGGTAACAGGCCTTCTCCTCTAAAAAGGCCTCGATCTTTTCGGGAGTCTGATTTCTCGTTTCAGAAATTTTAGTGGCAAATCCCCATTTATTAACAAAGGCCACTCCCACCCAATATTCCCTATAATTTGTTAAATCTTTAACAAAAAACTCACCGGGAATTTCAATCCCATTTTCATCAGCATTGATCCTTCCCCCTGCGGCCACAGCAGCGGCCAAACTTTGCTGAGGCCACTCATCTCCAGTTGGACTTGCATCGTAGACAATTCCAATTACATCGGCCATTTGAACAATTTTCTCTCCGCCATATTCTACTTTTAAACGCCCATCACCTTTAATTAAGTTTTCCAGTACTGCTAGGTCTGCTCCCAAATCAACAGCATTGCTCAGGAGATACTTAAAAAAGACTCCACCTTCAATTTCTGAAATTTTAGGAGAAACAGAGAGATAGTCATCCTCCTCTGTTGAAAGAAAGAAATAAATTATCGGTTCAATTAAAACTTTACTCTGATCATCAGAATCATAGGTCAATGCATCACAATCAAAGACAGACGAAGTGCAAATACCGTGAATTTTTACATCCAGCGTATATGTAATAATACCATTACTTGCTGGAATGGCCCTAATTGGAGCACTCGGATTTAGCACCACCACATCATCACTTTCAGACCTGTATACTCCGGCCCATAGATATAGATTCTTATCTCCTGGAGTAACCGTTATTCTTTGTCTTACCAAGCTAGGATTAAAAACTTCGATTTCCTTAAACCAAGGAAGAGAGGTCACAGGAGATAAAATGGTAAAATTAACATTAGAAGCATTTTCGGCCCCATCTAAAACATCATCATCCCTCATTGGAACAAAGACCAGATGAGCATTTGAGGGGGTTCCACCTTCTTCACTACCTACTTCAAGAACCATTTCATGAAGGGTGCCCGCCCCCGCGTAAACATCCGAATCAATATCTAAGCGAACTGATTGCGCAAAGACATTACAAGAAAGAAATAAAAATAAGAGCAGAATATTTTTCATTTACCTATGCATCATCTCAATTTTGGGCCCTTTTCGTCAATTCTTAAAATTGACACTAACACTTTAGAAATTTAATCTTTTTAAATTAGGAGAATTAAATGGAATCCCCCGACCTACCAACAGTTGTAAGCATCAATGGCAAAATCATGTTCAAAGAGGAGGCCAAGATCTCAGTATTTGATCGTGGGTTTCTTTATGGTGATTCAGTTTATGAAGTAATAAGAACCTATGAGGGCATTCCCTTTCTACTACAAGAACACCTTAATCGACTTTGGCACTCGGCTTCAAAACTAGAGATGGGGTTCCCATTTGACCAAAATAATATCGTTAAAGAAGTTAATACCTGCTTGGGAGAGCTGGGAAAAGAAAATGCTTACATAAGAATCATCATCACTCGTGGCCAAGGGCCACTTCAACTTGATCCAGTCTCCGCCGGATCAAACAATATAGTTGTGATCACCAGAGAATTTAAAGAGAATCCTAAAGAATGGTACAAAAATGGCGTAAATATTATCATCAGTAATGTGGAGAGAACCTCCATTCGCGCTATCGACCCTAATATAAAATCAGGAAATTATCTCAACAATATAATGGCCTTTATCCATGCCAAAAAACAGCATGCATTTGACGCAGTCATGTTAAATAGCCAGGGATATATTACTGAGGGAACCACCCACAATATTTGGGTGGTTAAAAAGGGAAAGGCCTATACTCCCCCACTTCATGCGGGAATATTAGAGGGAATTACCAGAAAAACTGTACTCGTTTTGGCCAAGAAAAATGGCATAGAAGTTGAACAAAAAAATATGACTGCTGAAGATTTAATAAACGCTGATGAATGTTTTATGACAAGCACCACAAAAGAAGTTATTCCAGTCACTCAAGTCAATAATGCTCCCATTGGTACCGGTGAACCAGGCCCAATCACAGCAAAATTGCACAAACTTTATCAAGATTTTATTCAGCAACAGATAGCACTTAGCTAGATATTTTATCTCTGATCTTAGTAGAAGATACCTCTTGGTGAGGATGAGTCGGTAATATTTCAATTTCCATGTTTGGCCTTTGCTCAAGCAGCTTTTTCTTAGTCTCCTCTACAAGCTTTTCATCCCCTTCACGAGGAACAACGTAAAGCTTGGCAAGAAAGCTAATAAGCTTCTTAGTGTCTTTCCATTTTTCCAAACTTAAAAAACTATCCTCTCCTACTAATAAATTTTTCTTTTCAACATTGGTAAAAGGCAACCAATCGACAGTAGGATTGCTTTTTTCTAAACCTAGAAATCCCGGAAATACAGAATGCGTAGTGTCTTTAAGCGCCAAGGCCAGATTGATGTATTTTTCCCAACCACAACCTATTTGAATATCTTCTCTATCCTTCCAAGGATTAAAATCTGGAACAACAACAATGTTTGACTCTGTTGGTGCTACATCCAAACAGGCCCTATGTCCCTCATGCCAAGGATTAAAACTCCCTGGAAAAAAAATTGTTTCCTTATCTTCATGTAAAGTTTGTTTATAAAAAATATTAGGCAGCGTTATAAAACCTAACTCTTTTTTAAAACTGGGCATACGAGGCCAGAATTTCCCAATCGCCTCACAAAGCATCTTTCCGTGGGGATTTTCTAGTTTTTTTAACGTAATAAGTGGAATCCAGTTTCCCTCCTCGGGAGCATTTTCCAAGTAAAATAAAAAAGGAAGTATATTACCTCTGCGATTTAAAGTGATGGCCAGATCTCTTGATAATCGAACCCCGGAGATCTCTTTCACATAATTCATACAGGCAGCGAGAGGCCCTAAAGTTTTTTTTTCTCCCATAGGAAGCTGGTCATTACTTTGCAGTAAAAGCTTCATATCTGGGCCTTGGCCAGTTAATACAATGGCACAAATATAATTAATTTCATCGTAGTCCATAGGATAATGATACAAGAGGTTTCTTTACCTTTCCATGCCTTTTTAATATCTTTCGTAAAGGAGAATAAAATGTCTAAAGACGATTACTGGAAAAAAAAATTAAGCAAAGAACAATATCATATTCTTAGAGAGAAAGGGACAGAGCAACCTTTTACCGGTGAATACAATGACCATTTTATTGAGGGCGCTTTTCACTGTGTCGCCTGTGATGCTCTTTTATTTGAATCCAACAAAAAATTTAATGCAGGTTGTGGATGGCCGAGTTTTTCTGACATGGCAAAATCAGAAAATATTATCTTTAAAGAAGATACTTCTCTTGCCAGTGTTAGAACTGAGGTCTTATGTGGAAAATGCCATGGACACTTAGGACATGTCTTTGATGATGGGCCGACTGAGACAGGTAAGAGATATTGTATCAACTCAATTTGTTTAAAATTTAAACCTTATACGCGCTCTGACTAACCATGTGCGGTATTTTCTTTAAGTCCATTTATGTTAGGTTAGAAAATCATTTTTTTAAAAGGAAAACAAAATGAATACAAAATCAAAATTGGCCGGAGTTCTATTTGCTGGTTTAATTGGTGGACTCTTAATTGGTTACGGTGTCGGTTCCAAAAAACAAACTACAGCACCAGGGCATGTCTCCCTAAGTGGTTCAACCGATGGCGCCTGTTCTACAGGAACAATAGTTGCTCCCGAAGGTGCTCTATTTGAATTTGCTGGAAAATCTTATCGAGTAGACGATTTTTCTACTCTTTTTAAAGGCCGATATTTTGAAGCTAAAAATGAAAGTTATCAAAAAGAATCAGGTTTAATTGATGAACTGGCGCTTGTGCTAGCTCTATCTCTTAAAAAAGAAATTAAAGTAGACTTAAAAGACCCCCCAAAGATGCAAGAGCTTCTTCCTTCTCCTAACGTAACAGATGAAGAAGTAACAAAATTTTATAATGAAAATAAAGGAAGGCTTCCTCCTGGGACCAAAGTTGAAACCATCAAAGGACAGATCAAAAAATATCTGGCGAACCAAGGTGTGGGCAAAATCTATATACAGGAACTGGCAAAGTTAAAAAAGGAAGGAAAATATAGAAACTTTCTCGTAAGACCTATAGCTCCTGAAATATCTATCAATACTGATGGCCAGCCTTCTATAGGACCAAATGATGCCAAGATCACCTTAATCGAGGCGTCTGATTATACTTGTGGGCACTGTAAGAGAATGCACTCAGAAGTAAAAGAAGTTCTAAAAAAATACGGTAAAAAAATTAAATTCGTACAAATGAATTTTGCACTACAACCTCATGGTCTTTCTGGAAAGCTTATCGTTGGTGCTTACTGTGCTCAAAAACAAGGTGTGGATAAATTTTGGAAATATCACAATATTGCTTTCGAACATGAATTTGAAACTAAAGACTTCAATGCTGATAGCATCGCTAAACTCGCCAAGCTTGATATGAAAAAATTTGAAGTTTGTAAGAAAGATAAGACTGCAGATGATTACATTCACCAAACGAATGAACAACTTTCAAGTGTCGGCGTAAATGGTACTCCTTCATTTTTCTTAAACAACAAAAAACTAGTTTTAAGAAATAAAACCCTCGAACAAGCAGTAGTAGAGGCGATGGGACTTTAATCGTCCCATGCCCAACCCAAATGACTCTTTACTGTGTTTTATGCCTAGCTGAGAAATACTGGCCAATTCATTAACCCTTGGGTCTGGAATATAAAAGATTGTGAGTCCTGCAAAGATATGATCAATCTCTTTAATTAGTGATTTGTTATTATCCCAAATATCCCTCCATCTCATAGAGTCTCGATACTTTTTAAGGGAAATCCCCGTCAGGGTATCTCCTTTTAAAACTAAATAAGGACGACCTTTTGGTCTCCAGACAATTTCATTCTTAGGCAGAGGATATTTTAAAAGTTGACCTGATTAGGCCCTAGATTAAAATGTTTTAAAATCTTCCATTTATGATAATCACTATATATGGCGAAAGAAATAGTTAAGAGAGAATCACCATTTTGTACCTCGTAATAACCAATTTTGCTTTCCTTAAACTCATCAACTTCTTCTTCGTAAAATTCATCTGACTCTCAAGAATGAGTTTATATCACTTTGATTAATCGGTTATTTATAACTAAATTAAAATAATTCCTTTTTGACAAAAACGCTCAACCTCTTGAATGAATTTTATTTAGAAAAATTTTGAAGTTTTCATAAACCCTTTCAGCTTCTGTCCGAAAAATAATAGAATCTTTTTTTGGATGGTAAATATGTCAAAAGCAATCTGGTTAACAATTTCTCTCCCCCTTATTTTTTTGAGCACTGCAAACTCAAAATCTTGGAATTATAGAGAAAACCCCATCTTAAAGGTCTCTAAGACATTAAATATTAACCTTGATTCCCTTCCTCAATCTGGAGAAGTATCCAAATTTATGGGAGATAATTGGATATGGCCTCTTAAAGAAGGTTTTATTTCAAACCGTTGGTCATTACAAAATCCAAAGAAAAACTCCGAAAAATATAAATATAAACTTTTAAAAACAACCGGTCTGGACAATATTGATATCGGACAACTCTCTCCAGCAGAGAAATTTGATTTATTTTCGAAAAATACTGATTGGAATTTCACAATATCATTAAAGAACTATTTGAAAAAATCAAAGAATCTAGGTCTCTACCTAGAATTATCTTTTGCAGAAACTTCTTTAAATTACCCTGACCAGACTCCTCTAACTGTAAAAAATGATTCTCAAATCATAAACTTTGGTTCTTCTGATTTAAAGGCATTAATAACTGCAAACTATTTCTTAAACTATGCTAAAAAGGCCCGTTTCCTAGGAGAAATATGTTTAAAAAATTTCTCTAAAATCAAACAATCATCTGATGGAGATATTAGCAGTATTATAGACTCATCAAGATGCCACGGATTAAACCCTGGAACTTTTCATATCATGATTTCCAATTTTTTAGGAATTAAGGATCAAGGAATATCATTAGATCTCAAGCGAGATAAAACATTAAAAATTAGGCCAATCATTGGTTTTATATCAAAGATTAAGAAGTTCACAAGTCAAAAAAATCTCGTTGAGGTAACCACATACTTAAAATATCTAAGACCCTCAAGGCCCACGTGGATTAATGAGGTAGCTGGCGTTAGAGGTTACACTATTTTAAAATATAATTTAGAGTTAGATAAAAAAGGTAATATCACCGGTGGCCAATGGATTTCAGCAAACAGGCCTGACTTTTTAGTAATACCTAAAAGATTGCGATTAAAAGGTATTTTTACTAAAATCGCAGGAAACATAAAAAATGTACCTAACTATAAAAATAAAGCTCTCACCCAAAAACTGATTATAAAAGATTTACTTAATCGTATATCAAAGAAGGAAAAAATTTCTAACGTCACTTTAAATAAGTTTATTATAGAATACGCAAACACCTCTAAAGAATATTACAAACAAAAAAAGGCCTTAAAAAGACAATTAAGAAAAATAAATACAAGAGAAATAGATACCGAGAGAGATATTTTATTAAAAAGATTATCAAAACATAAAATGCAAGGAAAACTTAGAAGTATCCATGAGGCCATTATAGATACGGCAATGATGAATACGGGCAATATCTTTAAAAAATTCCTTTTAATAAGATCAATGCATCGAAAATTCATTCATAAGGCCAGATCAAGCAATGAAGAAAATGATTTAAAAACGCTTGGAAAAGTGGCATTTATACAAAAAAAACTTATCAACAACTACTTCAAAAAATCAATAGATAAAAAAGTTGATATCGATTCTCTTTATTTAAATTATCTAATGGAAGCATCAATATATAAGAGAAGATCTATTTTAACAAAATCAGAAGATTTCTTAACTCATTCTAAAGATTTCCTTGAAGGACTTAAATCTGAATCCGATTTCTTTAAACTTAATCGCAAAGGCCGAGTTTTTCCTAAAAAAGGTGAACTTTTAGGTGCCAAGATAAAAGAACTAGAAAAAGACAAACAAAGTGCTTTTAAAAAGTTAGTTTTAAAAAATAAAGTATCAAAAAGCAAGGCCTGGAAATCTTTTCTAACTTCTCCCCCATCAAGAACTATTGCTAGCGCAAGGGATATTGCTCCTAAAGATGAACTAGAAAAATATTTAACATTGTCTTTAGACCAAAAGAAATTAAAAAATGTCTATATAACAAGTTTATTAAAAATTTCGATCGCATTAAAGAAAGAAAAAAAGGGGAAGAAGATAATCACCCAGGCCCAACTCAACAATAAACTAAGAGCTGATATCCAAGAAGAGATCGCTATAGTCAAGAGGAACTATGACCTTGACTTGTATCTTTTAAATTCCTATAGAGAAAAATTAGATCAGAAGGGGAATAAATTATTTCAAGATCAAAAGCTTGAAGATATTAAATTATCACTTTTTAACGAATACCAACAGATCTTAACTAAAAAAACAGGTGTTAATCAAAAATTCCTAGATTCAATTAGAACGGGCAATCTGAAGCAATTTAAAAAACTTCAACAACTTACACCTTCTCTTACCTATAAAAGCATTGAAGGGGAAAATGCGATAATGACGGCCGTGAAATTTGGACAGGTAGTGATGCTTAAAAAGCTTATAAAGAATAATCAGCATCAAATAAATTCAGAAACCGCTAATGGACAAAATGCTTTGTTCCTAGCAGTTATTAATGAAAATAAAATTCAGGAAGTGATAAGGTTTGAAATTATTAAATCATTAATAAAAGCAGGAATAAAAAAGAATACCAAGGATCGATTTGGCAAAACACCAAGAGATTATGTGGCAGATTCTGGTTCTATGGAAGGAAAGCTTGAAGTCCTACTTAAGTAACAATTCCTTAGGGAAATTCTTACACTCCTTAACATTCACTTTTATAGTTGAATTTCCGACCTTAGAAGAATATATCTCGAAGTATTCTTTAGGTCCTTTACCTAGTTCTATTGCTAAATTATTCATAAATAAATCCTTTCGCACTCCTCCAGCATGAAAAATAGCATAATCCTTACAGGTGCTCCTAGAGCATTTCTTGCCGCCATTTACTGGAGCAGGTTGTGTAGATTTATTTATAAACCAAATGGCCCTATTTCTTCCGGCCTGCTTAATATTTTTTGCCTTATAAGTCAGTATAAATAAGAAATAAGTTCCATTCCCTCTTTTCTTTATTTCACAATTACTATGCTTCAAAAAGTTAATTTGAAAGTCCGATGTCGTAATTGTTTTATTTTTCTCATCAATTTTAACTATATTAGACTTCTCATGAGTTCCACCAAAAACAATACTATTTCTTCTCTTATTTTTTTCTTCAGCAAGCCTTCTTTCATCTTGCAAACGCTTTTCTTTTTTATTAAGTTCACGTAATATTCTTTTTTTCTCTAATGCTAATTTGCTCTCATACTCTTTTTTTCGTCGTTCTTCTGCTTGTTTTACCTCTAGCTCTGCTCGTTCTTCGGCCCTTTTGCCTTCTAACTCCAAGGCCCTCATCTTATCT